>CBHYLO010000324.1:0-5685 GCA_966128675.1 uncultured bacterium
CGAGCGCGCCGCGCCCGCGGCCGACGACGCGCCCCGACGGCCCGATCCCACGGCGCCGTCCGCGGGCTCGGGGGCCGCGTGGGCCTTCGCGTTCTTCGTCGCCTCGGGCTTCTGCGGGCTCGTGTACCAGGTCGTGTGGCTGCGGCTGGCGATGGCGCGCTTCGGCGTGAACGCCCCCATCGCCTCCCTCGTCCTCTCGACGTTCATGGGCGGCCTGGGCCTGGGCAGCGTGCTGGGTGGACGGCTCGCGGGGCGCGTCGCGCACCGCCGGCGCTCGCCGCTCGTCCTCTACGGCCTCGCCGAGCTGGCGATCGCGTCCTCGGCGCTCCTGGTGCCGTGGACGCTCCAGTGGGGGCAGGCGCTGCTGAACGGCGCCGGCGAGGTCGCCTGGGGATCCGGGCGGTACTTCCTGGTCAGTGGCCTCTGGATCGCCGTCGCGCTCCTCCCGTGGTGCGTCCTCATGGGCGCGACCCTGCCGCTCATGCTCGCGGCGCTGCAGCGGCGGGGCGGGGCGGGTCGCGGCACGACGTTCAGCTACCTGTACGAGGCCAACGTGCTGGGGGCGGCCCTCGGCACGCTCGCGTCCGCGTACGTGCTCATCGAGCTGCTCGGCCTGCGCGGGGTGCTGCGGGCCGCCGCGGTGGTGAACGTGCTGATCGGCGCCGCGTCGCTCGCGCTCGCCCGCTCGGCCGCCTGGGCGCCGCCGGTGCCGCTGACGATCCTGCCGGGCGACGCCGATCGGACGGACGGACCGCGCGACCGCCGCACGCTGGCGCTGCTCTTCCTCACGGGGGCTGCGAGCCTGGCCCTCGAGGTGGTCTGGCTGCGCCTCTACCTGCCGTACCTCGGGAGCGCCGTCTACATCTTCGCGACCGTGCTCGCGCTCTACCTGCTGGCGAGCGCCGCGGGGACGCTGCGCTACCGCAGCGTGGCGGCCGGCGGGCGGCACGGGCGCCCGCACCGGCAGTGGCTCGCGCTCGGCCTGAGCGCGCTGCTCCCGCTGCTGGCGGCCGATCCCCGGCTCCCGATCGCGGCCATCCTGCGCCCCGTGCTCGGCGTCGTGCCGTTCTGCTACGTCGTCGGCTTCGTCACCCCGTCGCTCGTGGACCGCTGGTCCGGCGGCGATCCCGAGCGGGTGGGGAGCGGCTACGCCGTGAACGTGCTGGGGAGCATCGTCGGGCCGCTGGTCGCCGGCTTCGTGCTGCTGCCCGTCCTCGGCGAACGGGGTGCGAGCGTCGTGGTCGGCGTTCCCCTGTTCGCCGTCGGGCTGGCGTTCGCGTTCGGCGCGCGGCGCACCGCCGCGGGGGATCGGCGCGCGCCGCTGGCGGCCGGCCTCGCGCTCGCGGCGGCGGCGGCGATCGTCCTCGGGACGCACACCTACGAGGATACGATCCGCGCGCCGCGGCAGATCCGCCGCGACTACGAGGCCACCTCGATCGCGGCCGGCGCGGGCGCGGGGCGGACGCTGCAGGTGAACGGGATCGGCATGACGGTGCTGACCCCGGTCACGAAGATGATGGCGCATCTGCCGCTCGCGCACCTCGGCCGGCCGCCGCGCGACGCGCTCATCATCGCGTTCGGCATGGGCACCAGCTTCCGCTCCGCGCTGGCGTGGAACGTGTCGACGACGGTGGTGGACCTCGTGCCGTCGGTCCCCACGCTCTTCGGCTTCTTCCACGCCGACGCGGACAGCCTGCGCGCGCTGCCGACGGGCCGGATCGTGATCGACGACGGCCGCCGCTTCCTGGAGCGCACGGGGCGTCGCGTGGACGTCATCGTGATCGACCCGCCGCCGCCCGTCGAGGCGGTGGGATCGAGCCTGCTCTACTCGGAGGAGTTCTACCGGGTCGCGCGCCGCCGCCTCCGCCCCGGCGGGATCCTCGCGCAGTGGTTCCCGGGCTCGCGCGAGCCGGGGATGGAGGCGTCGGTGGTGCGTCCGGTGCTGGCCGTCTTCCCCCACGTCCGCGTCTTCCGCTCGGTCGAGGGCTGGGGCCTCCACATCCTGGCGAGCGACCAGCCCATCCCGCGGCGCTCCGCGCAGGCGCTCGCCCGGGCGCTCCCGCCGCAGGCCGCGCGCGACCTCGTGGAATGGGGACCGCTGGCCGAGCCCGAGGCGCAGTTCGCGCGCGTGCTCGGCCACGAGCTGCAGCCGGCGGCGCTGGGCGCGGACCCGTCCGCGCTGCCGCTCAGCGACGATCGCCCCACGAACGAGTACTTCGTGGTGCGCCGGCAGCTGCCGCGGCTGTGGCGCTTCTGGCGCGCGACGTTCCTCGATCGCGCGCACGCGGCGGGCGGGTGACGCGCCCGCCGCGGCGCTGCGGTCAGTCGAGCAGGCGCCGGTACGTCGCGCGCGTCACGGCGTAGCAGCCGCACGCCGCCGCCATCAGCCGCGCGCGGTCGAGCACCTCGATGCGGCCGCGCACGTTCCGGATGAGCCCCGCCTGCTGCAGCGCGCCCAGCGCGACCGTCACGCCCGCGCGCCGCACGCCGAGCATCACCGCGAGGAACTCGTGGGTGAGCTCGAACGCGTCGTCCTCCACGCGGTCGTGCGTCATCAGCACCCAGCGCGCGCACCGCTCCTCGACGCTGTGCAGGCGGTTGCACGCGGCGGACTGCGCGATCTGGTCGGTGAACGCGTTCGCGTAGCGCAGCACGCGGCGCCGTACGCCGGGCCGCTCGTCCATCGCCTGCCGGAAGTCGTCGGCGGAGAGGCGCCACGCATCGCCCTCGATCTGCACCAGCACGCGGTACGTGCTCGACGCGGCGCCGAAGACGACGGGCAGCCCGACGAGCCCCTCGTTGCCGATGGTGCCGACCTCGATCTCGCCGCCTTCCTGCTCGGTCGCGATCATCGAGCCGACGCCGGCGCGGACGAAGTGCACGGCCTCGATGGGCGTGTCGGGCTCGATGAGCACCTGCTTGAGGCGCAGGCGCTCCGGCCGGAGCCGGGGGAGCAGCCATGCGTAGTCGTCGGGCGGCAGCCCGCGCAGCAGGAGGTTGCGCTCCGCGGCGTGCGCGCCGCCGTCGTCGCGCCGGTCGTCGTGCGCGGCCGCGTGTGCGGGCACGGGCGGAGCGGCGTCAGGGCGGCGGGGCTGCGCGTGGTGCGGCGGCAGCGTGCGTTCGATCTCCTCCATCGGTCGTTCCTCGGCGTCCATGGCTCCCGGGCGTGCCGTGGGGTGGTGCCCGGCGCGCGACGCGGCGCGCGCCGCGCCGCCAGCGGAAGTAGCGTGCCCCGGTGCGCGCCGCCGGTGGCGGTCCGCGCTGCATCTGCACGCTCGTGCGCCGACCGCGGTCGAGCATGCCGATGGCGCGCGCGATCGAGCACCGCTAGCGTAGACGCCATGACCACCGTTCCGGTAGCCACGAACGCAGGCGGCGTCGACCGTTCGCTTCGTCCGGAGGTCTCATGCTGCGTCCCGTTCTCCGATCGCTGGGTGCGTGTCTCCTGCTCCCGTCCGCGCTCGCGGCGCAGTGGGTGGAGCTACATGGAAGCGCCTGGTCCTACACGGCGCCGACCAGCACCTCGGGCGTGTTCGCCTGTGGCGCTCCCGCGTACCTGACCGACGCCGTCTGCAGCGCGTCGGGCAACGAGATCGTGTTCGACTACGGCGGAGGCAGCACGACGACCATGCGGTTCACCGGACGCATCGGTCCAGTCACCTACGCGATCGGCGATCGGGTCCCGTCGTATCCGTCGACGTCGCCGTTCACGCTCGGCGACGTCGAGCTCGCGTTCGCGGGCCCGCGCACGCCGACGCTGCCGTCCCCGAACCACCCGTGGGCCACGCCGGCGCACCTGGCGATCACGTTGCTGGTGGAAGGGACGCCCGGCATCGTGACGGAGAACGTCATCGAGCTCGTGGCCTACGCATACCCGAGAGGCACGCTCATCGGGAGCTCGATGACGTTCACGTACGACTACGGCTTTCCCTCGTACGAGGTCCCGATCCCCGACTGGCCGCTCTCGAGCAGCCCGCTGCGCTTCCGGTTCTTCGAGCCGCGCTCGGAGGTGATGACCGCGACGAGCGGTCGGTACGCGGTCACGGCACTCGTGCGGATCACGCCGGAGCCGGCCACGTGGGCTCTGATGGCGACCGGTGGGCTCATGCTGGCCGGGGTGGCGGCCTGGCGTCGCGCACGCGCGTAGCCGGCTCTCCGACGGCGCCATCCCCGTCGGGCCGGGGCGGCGTCGCCCCGGCCCTCCCGTGCACCGCGATCCGTCCTGTCGCGCGTCAGGTGGCCCCCGACTGCCGGTCGTGCCACGCCTGCGCGCGGCCGACGCCCCACCAGATTGCCGCGACCCCGACGAGCGACGCGTAGCCGTCCACCGCGTAGTGGAGGCCGAGCAGCACGCTCCCGAGGAGCGTGAGCGCGAGCGCCGCCCATGCGAGCCGGACCACCCGCGGCGCGCCGAACGCGCGCGCGAGCAGCACGTAGGTCGCCATGCCGGCGACGTGCATGGACGGGAACGCGGAGATCGCGGCGGCGCCGGTGCTCGGCGGTCCGGTGATCGCCTGGTGCGCCCAGAGCCAGTCGCGCGCGCGGAGCGCGAGCCCCGTCGGCACCTCCGCCAGTCGCGTGAGCTGCCAGGCGTAGGGATCCGGGCCGCCGGGCAGGGCACCGCCCGTGACGAAGCCGTGGAAGAGCGGCCCCGCGCTCGCGCCGAGCGTGGCGACCGCGGCGCCGAGCGTGAGCCATGCGAGCGCCACGGTCAGGAGCACGCGCGTCCGCTGCGGCCCCGGCGGTGCCCACACGAGCGCCCCGAAGGCGGCGAAGCTGACGGCGAAGCAGCCGGGGTAGTACCAGAGCTCGATCGCCGCGACGAGCGGCGGCCGCTCGAGCACGGGGGCGAGCCATGCGGCCGGCACCCGCCCACCGTGCAGCGCGAGGTCGAGCCGGTACCAGAGCCCGTCCGCCCAGAACGGCACCTCGTGCCCCAGCCGGCACTTCCAGCCCGACGCCGTGGCGCCGGCCCCGACGAGGCAGAGGATCGTGGCGACGGCGTTCGAGAGGCGCGTCCAGCCGCCCATCCGGCGCCACCACGCGCGCGCGGTGCGGAGGAGCGGGCGGGGGCGCCGCCGCCTGATGCTCACGCGCAGCAGTCCGGCGAGCGCCCAGAGTGCCGCCGCGAGCGTGCCGTGGAGCAGGCCGCCGTCCGCGTCGGTCAGGCGCCAGCCGGTCCAGGGCGCCGACAGGGCGGAGACGGCGAGGGCCACTGCCACGACGACCGCGAGCGGCGCGAGGGGGACGACCGCTGCGAGGTAGGAGCGATCGAGGTTCGGCCGCCGGCCCCGGAGCTCGGGGGCGCGGGTCGGGCGGATCGACCGGGCGACGGGAGCGGCGCAGGAGAGCACGGCGGTCGCGGCATTCGGGGCGGGGCGCGGAGGCGCCCGGCGTCGGGCGGTCGTTCTGCGTGCGCATACGGCTCACGCGTCCACGCAGCGGGCACCGCTCCGCACTCCGGCCGCGATGGGCGGGCGTGGGCCCGTGCGCGCCACATATGGGCCGACGCGGACACGCCGCGCAAGACTGGCGCGATCCGACTGCCACTGTTCGGCCGACGCGCGGTGACGTGTCGCCGCGCGCGGTCACGAGCCTCCGCCATTCGGTGACGGCAAAGCAAATCCCCGCCGGGGCGAACCCGGCGGGGATACTGGGGCGGGTGGATTCGAACCACCGATCTTC
>CBHYLO010000325.1:0-5683 GCA_966128675.1 uncultured bacterium
GGCGATCAGCTCGTCCGTAAGCCCGTCCGAGAGATGCTCGTCGGCCGGCGCGCCGCTCGTGTTGACGAACGGCAGCACCGCGACCGACGGCCGCGACGCGGGACCCGTCGCGGGACGTGCCGCAGGAGCCGTCGCGGCGACGATGGGGCGCGTGTCGTCACGGGTCGCCCGCCGCACGGCCAGCGCCCCGGCGACGGCCAGCGCGGCCAGCCCGGCGCCGAGCGCAATCCGTCGCGCGCGGTGCGGCGTCCGACGCGCGCGCGCATCGCCCCGCTCCACCGCGTCGAGCGCGCGCGCCACCTCGGCGGCCCGCTGCGGACGCGCGGCCGGATCCTTGGCCAGCAGCCGCATGACCAGCGCGGCCAGCGCCGGCGGCACGCCCGCCCGCCGCGTCGCGATCGGCGCCGGTGTCTCGGTGGCGTGCGCGATCCGCATCGCCTCGGGCGTGCCGGCGTCGAAGGGATGCGCGCCGGCGAGCGCCTCGTACGCGAGCACGCCCAGCGCGTACAGGTCGACGCGGTGATCGGCCGCGCCGTCGCCGCGCGCCTGCTCGGGCGCGAGGTACGCCGGCGTGCCGAGCGCGAGGCCCGGCTGCGTCCGGAAGCCGTCGCGCGCGCCGACGCTCCCGTCGGCGTCGGCGGCGCCATCGGTGCGCGCGCGGCTGATCGCGCGGGCGATGCCGAAGTCCGCCACCACCGCGTGTCCATCCACCAGCAGCACGTTCTCCGGCTTCACGTCGCGATGCACGACGCCCTGTCGGTGCGCGTAGTCGAGCGCGCCCGCGATCTCGCGCAGCAGCTGCGTCACGATCGGGATCGGCAGCGAGCGCTCCCGCGCCATCCGCTGGCGCAGCGTCTCGCCGTCCACGTACGGCATGACGTAGAAGAGCCGTCCGTCCGCCTCGCCCGACGCGTGCAGCGGTAGGATGTGCGGATGCGTCAGCCCCGCGGTCACGCGGATCTCGGACTGGAAGCGCTCGGCGCTCACGGCGGCGCGCACGCGGCCCGGCAGCACCTTGAGCGCGACCGGCCGCGCGTGCCGGCGGTCGTGCGCGAGGTAGACGACCGCCATGCCGCCGCGCGCCAGCTCGCGCTCCACCGTGAACCCGTCCGCGTCCAGCGCGGCGCGCAGCGACGCGGGCACGCCGCCCGCCGTGTCGCCGTCCGTCGTCGTCGCGTCCCGATCGAGCATCGGCGACGCGAACGCCGCCGCGGGCTCGCGCAGGAAGTCGTCCGCCCCGGCGGCGTCCTCGCACGCGCGCACGAGCCGCTCCACCTCCGCGCGCAGCCCGGCGTCGTCGCCGCACGCGCCGGCCAGGTAGCCCGCGCGCTCGCGCGGTGGGAGGTCGAGCGCCGCCTCCGCCGCCGCGCGCACCGCCGCCCAGCGCGCGGGCGAGAGCTCAGGCGGCATCGCCGCGCAGCTCGCGGAAGAGCCATCCGCGCGCGGTCGTCCAGTCGCGCGACACGGTGCGCTGCGACACGCCGAGCGCCTCCGCCGTCTCGGCCTCGCTCAGCCCCGCGAAGAAGCGGCACTCGACCACGCGGCACAGCCGCTCGTCCACGAGCGCCAGCCGTGCGAGCGCCTCGTCGAGCGCCAGCAGCTCGTCGGCGCGGTGCGCCGCGACCAGCGCGCCCGCCTCGTCCGCATCCTCGAGCGCCACGCGCTGCCGCTCCGCGCCGCCGCGCCGCTCGGCGCGGTGCCGGCGCGCGTAGTCCACGAGGACGCGGCGCATCACGCGCGCGGCGACCGCGAGGAAGTGGCCGCGGTCGGCCCACTCCGCGCGCGACTGGTCGGCCAGCCGCAGATACGCCTCGTGCACGAGCGCGGTGGTGCTCAGCGTGTGCCCGGACGGCTCGGCCGCGAGCTGGCGATGCGCCATCCGGCGCAGGTCGGCGTAGACCAGCGGCAGCAGCCGGTCCATCGCCTCCGGCGCGCCGCGGCGCAGCACGGCCAGGGCGGCCTCGATCTCGTCCGCGTCGCGTCGCGTGGCCGGATCGTCCGGCGCGCGCTGCTCGGCCATGCCAGCCCCTCGTGGCGTGTTTCGGCGCGCGACCGCGCGTCTCCCGATGGAGCCCCTCGCGCGGTCGGTCGAAGGTACGGGTGGGGGGCCCGCCCGGCAAACCGATGGCCACACCCGGCCGTCCCCTCACGTCCCGCTCCAGGAGGCTCCATGCGCGCTCCCACCCTCGCGTCCGCCCTGCTCGCGACCGCCCTCGCCGCCTGTGCCGCGCCCGCGCCCGTCGAGGTGCGCGACGCGAAGCCGCTCGCGCCGACCGACCGGATCGCGGCGTCGGCCGTGCCGCGCCCGATGAGCGGGACGTGCGAGACGACGTTCGTCCCGCCGCCGCTCCCGCTGCCGCCGACCTTCCGCCAGGTGGACGAGGGCACGTGCCAGCTCGCCCACCTGGGCCGCGCGACGCTGTACTCCGACAAGACCATCACCTTCGCGACGGGCACGCAGGTGACGCACGCGCTGCGCCTGACGGCGGCGAACGGCGACGAGCTGCACGCGACCGGCGAGGGCCGCAACGCGCCGGCCGGCCCGGGCCAGGTCGCGTTCACGGCGACGATGACGATCACCGGTGGCACGGGCCGCTTCGCCGACGCGACCGGCGAGCTGCGGATCGCGGGCACCGCGACGCTGGCCACCCGGAGCTCGGCGTTCCGGATCGTGGAGGGGTGGATCGACTACTGACGGCTGCGGGCTGCGGGCTGCGGATCTGAACGACTGCAGGAGGACGGGAGGACAGGATGCCGGGATGACCAGGAGGCTCCTCTAGGCGCACGGAGCGTCGCGCACCGCGGAGCCTCCTGGTCATCCTGACCTCCTGTCTTGTTCTCGCGGTTCGGGTCCGGCACGCCGACGGGTCCCGGGTTCGGGATCCGCAGCCCGCAGCCCGCAGTCATCTCTTCAGCACCACGCCGCCCCGCGCGTCCGTCGCCTTCCCGTCGTCCACCGCGACCGCGCCGTTGACGATCACGTACGCCATCCCCTCGGCCAGCTGGTGGGGCTGCGTGTACGTCGCCGCGTCGCGCACCTTCGCGAGGTCGAACACCACGACGTCCGCGTAGGCGCCCGGGCGCAGCATCCCGCGGTCGTGCATGCGGAACACCGCCGCGGGCAGGCTCGTCATGCTGCGGATCGCCTGCTCCAGCCCCACCGTGTGCTCGTCGCGCGCGTACTTGCCCAGCTTGCGCGGGAAGGTGCCGTAGGCGCGCGGGTGCGGGACGCCCTGCCCCATCGGCACCAGGTCGCCGTCCGAGGCGGTCATCGTCCACGGCTGCCGCATCAGCGTCGCGATGTCCGTCGAGTCCATGTTGAACGACGTGATCCCCGCGCTCCCCTTCGCGATGAGCGCCATCGCCAGGTCCACCGGATCCTGCTTGCGCTCGTCCGCCACCTGGCGGAGCGTCTTCCCCTCGACGCTCGGGTCGGGCGTGTAGCGCTGGAACTGCATCCGCTCCGCGCCGCCGCGGCGCGCGAGGTTCTCCACCATGCCCGCGCGCAGCCGCACGCGCGCCACCGGGTCCGCGATGCGCGCGCGCAGCGAGTCGCCGCCGCCCACCTCGGCCCACCGCGGCACCAGCGACGCCGACAGGCTCGTGCCCGACGCCTCGTACGGATACTGGTCGGCGAACACCTCCACGCCCTGCGCGCGCGCGCCGTCGATGTGCTCGACCAGCGTCTTCGACTTCCCCCACACGTTAGGGCCGAGCGCCTTGATGTGCGTGACGATGCCGGGGAGCTTGCCCTCGCGGGCGACGCGGATCACCTCGTCCACCGCGGCGACGACGCCGATCGTGTAGTCCGACTCGTCGCGGATGTGGCTCGTGTACACGCCGCCGCCCGCGCCCGCGACCTTCGCCAGCTCCACCAGCTCCTCGGTGGGCGCGAAGCTGCCCGGCGCGTAGAACGGCCCGCTCGACAGCCCGAACGCGCCCGCTGCCATCCCCGCGCGCACGATGCCGCGCATGCGCTCCAGCTCCGCGTCGGTCGCCTTGCGGTCCTGCGAGCCCAGCACCGCGCCGCGCACGGAGCCGTGCGGCACCATGAGGCCGACGTTCACGCCCGGCCTCGCGGCGACCAGGCGCGTGCGCTGCTGCACGAGGTCCGTCGGCCCGCCGCCGTCGGGGTTCACGACGACCGTGGTGATCCCCTGCGCGAGCAGCGGCGTGCCCGCGCTCAGCGCGGGGTTGGCGAGCCCGGGCCCCGCGTGCGAGTGCGTGTCGATGAAGCCCGGCGCGACGTAGCGGCCCGCCGCGTCGATCGTGCGCCTCGCGCGCGCGGCCGAGAGGTCGCCGATCGCCGCGATGCGGTCGCCGCGGATCGCGACGTCGGCGCGGATCCACGGGTTGCCCGCGCCGTCGAGCAGGCGGCCGTTGCGGATGACCAGGTCGTAGGTGCCGTCGGCGCCGTTCTGCGCGGCGGCGGGCGTGGCGAGAACCGCCGTCGCGAGGACGGCGGCGAGGCGGCGGGCGAGCGTCACGGCGAGCGTCACGGCGAGCGTCACGAGGGGTCGGGAGAGAGGGACGGCGGCACGGGCACCGCCTCGCTGGTGGCCTCGCGGCCGCGGCGCAGCGTGAAGGTCGCGGGCGCGCCGATGCGCAGCCGGCGCACGGCGCCGCCGCCGCGGCCGTCGTCGAGCATGGCGGCCGACGGGTGCAGGAAGAACCCCGCGCCCTCCACCGTGTCCATGGCCACGACCAGCGACAGGTCGCCCACCTCGCGTACGCGCGGCCGCGTGCGGGTCAGCGGCTCG
Source organism: uncultured bacterium (assembly GCA_966128675.1). Classification (GTDB taxonomy): domain Bacteria; phylum Gemmatimonadota; class Gemmatimonadetes; order Gemmatimonadales; family Gemmatimonadaceae; genus Roseisolibacter. The sequence continues at coordinate 4,761 of CBHYLO010000325.1, forward strand.
TCGTAGTTCAGCGCGAGGTCCGCGCGCATCGGCGGCGCGCCGGGGAGCACCACCATCGCGCCGCGCACCAGCACGTCCACCGCGGTGCGCGCGTTCATCGGCAGGGCGTCGTAGATGCCCGGGTCGGCGGCGCGATACCGGCCGCTCCCGATCGCGTCGAGCGCCGAGAGGATCGCGACGACGTTGATCGCGCGCAGGCGCTGCTTCTCCGGGTCGCCCGGCAGCGCGCCGCTCTCGATCAGCACCGTGCTCGTGCCCCAGCGCTGCATCAGGTCCCCGAACGCGCGCGGGTTGAAGTCGTCCTCGTACTTCGCGACGCGCCCCGGGATCTCCCCCTCGACGACCGTCACGAGGCCGCTCGCCACCAGCCGCGCGGCGACGCGCGCGCCGGTGTAGGCGCGGCTGTCGTCGGCCGCCGGCGCCAGCAGCGCGATCCCCACCTGCCGCCCGCTGCGCCCGGTGAGGATGCGCGCGCCCTGGTCGTGCAGGTTGAAGCCGAACTGCGGGCGGAGCGAGTCGCGCAGCGCCTTCAGCGTGCGCGCCTCGGGCGTCGCCAGCCGCGCGGCGTCGCGGTTCACGTCCACGCCCAGCGCGTTCTCGCGCTGGAACACCTCGGCGCCGTCGGGATTGAGCATCGGCACCATCACGATCGTCAGCTCGCGCGCCAGCCGCGCGCGCAGCGCGGCGTCCACCTCGGACGCGTCGCCGAGCCACGCCATCAGGTCGGCGAGCGACATCGTCGCGGTGGACTCGTCGCCGTGCATCTGCGACCAGAGCAGCACGCGCGTGGGCCCGCTGCCGTACGTCACCGCGCGGATCGGGCGTCCCTGGATCGAGCGCCCGATCTCGGCCACGCGGAACGCCGGCGCGCGCACGATCGGGTCGAGCGCGGCCCACAGCTGCGCGTGCGTGAAGCGGCGCGA
>CBHYLO010000326.1:0-5650 GCA_966128675.1 uncultured bacterium
ACGACGAGTCGCTTCATCACAGCTGCTCCTTGCCAACGTCGTTGCCAACGTCGTTGCCAATGTCGTTCACGGGCCGGCGTGCCGGACCCCATGTGCCGTTTGGGAGGGATGCGGATGCTCCGGATGCTGCAGATGCTCCGGATCGCTCCGTGTGGTGGCGACGTCCCATGCGCGCCGAGGAGCGATCCGAATGATCCGGCTCATCCGGAGCATCCGCATCCTCTCCAGTGGGCCATCAGGACCGGCGCGAGGATGCGAGCGTTCCGGATCCGCAGCCGGCAGTCCGCAGCCCGCTCGCGCTCCCCTGCCCGCCGCCGGGATTCGCTCTAGTTTCCCGGCATGCCCCCCGTCGCCCCGCCTCCGTCCCCGCGCCTCTTCCTGGTCGACGGGTACGCCCTGATCTATCGCGCGTTCTTCGCGCTCATCTCGCGCCCGCTGCGCACCAGCCGCGGCGAGAACACCAGCGCCGCCTGGGGAATCGTCAACTTCCTCAACCGCCTGGTGACGACGCACAAGCCCGACTACCTGGGCTGGGTGCACGACAGCGGGTTGAGCTTCCGCCACGAGCAGTACCCCGACTACAAGGCGACGCGCGAGAAGCTCACCGACGAGCTGCAGGACGACTTCGACCGCGGCATGGAGCGCATCTGCGCCATCCTCGAGGCGTGGCGCATCCCGATCCTGACGCTCAAGGGCTACGAGGCCGACGACGTCATCGGCACGCTGGCGCAGCGCGGCGTGGACGCGAACCTCAACGTCGTCGTCGTCAGCGGCGACAAGGACTTCCAGCAGCTCGTGCGCCCCGGCGTGTGGCTGCTCAACCCCGGGCGCGGCGGCCCCGCGGCCGTCGACGAGCAGTGGGTCGGCGTCGAGAACGGCAGCGAGCGCCTCGGCGTCCCGCCCGAGCGCACGATCGACTTCCTCGCCCTCGTCGGCGACACCAGCGACAACGTCCCCGGCGTGAAGGGGATCGGCGACAAGGGCGCGCAGGCGCTGATCCAGGAGTTCGGCGACCTGGAGGCGATCCTCGCCAACGTCGAGAACATCAAGGCCAAGCGCCCGCGCGAGGCGCTGCAGGCGCAGGCCGCGGAGGCGCGGCTCTCGAAGTCGCTGGTCACCATCCGCACGGACCTCGACGTCCCGCTCGACCTCGAGAAGCTGCGCCTCGAGGAGCCGGACCGCGACGCGCTGAAGCAGCTCTACGTGGAGCTGGAGTTCACCGCGCTGGCGCGCGAGGTCGCGCTGCAGGGCGCCTCGTCCGCATCCAGCGCGGCCTCGCCCGCGGCGGCGAAGCCCGAGCGCGCGCCGACGCGCTACGAGACGGTGGACACGGTGCAGGCGATGCAGCGGCTGGTCGCGCGCGCGCGCAAGGCGCGCACGATCGCGGTCGACACCGAGACGGTGATCGATCCCGACGCACCGAACAAGGTGGATCCCCTGCGCTCGCGCCTCGTGGGGATCTCGATCGCGCTCGCGCCGGGCGAGGCGTACTACCTGCCGCTCGCGCACCGCGCGTGGACGCCCGCGCAGGCGGAGCTGGGCCTGGGCGACGGCGCGCCGGACGACGCGGCGCGTGCGGAGGATCCGAGCCGCGTCGAGATGGTGGGGGAGGATGCGGCGGCCGAGGGCATGTTGGACCTGGGGGGGGGCCCCGCGGCGGACGCTGCACCCGCGCCGAAGAAGGCCGCCGCGAAGAAGTCCGCCAAGAAGACCCCCGCCAGCGAGCTCGCGGGCGCCGGCATCGCCGGCCGCATGCTCAGCGAGCGCACGTACCCGGTGCGCAACCTCCCGCCGCTCGACGGCGACGAGATGCGCCCGCTGCGCGAGCTGCTCGAGGACGCGAGCGTCTCCAAGACGCTGCAGAACGCGAAGTACGACATCCTCGCCTTCCGGCGCGCGGGGCTCACGCTGCGCGGCGTCGACTTCGACACGATGCTCGCCAGCTACGTGCTCGATCCGGGGCGCCGCTCGCACGGCCTCGACGTGCTCGCGCTGGAGCTGCTCGACCACACGATGACGTCGTACGAGGACCTGGTCGGCAAGGGGAAGGGCCAGCTCACCTTCGACGTCGTGCCCATCGAGGCGGCGCGCGACTACTCGGGCGAGGACGTCGACATGACGATGCGGCTGCGCGAGCTGTTCGAGCCGCAGCTGGAGGCGCAGGGCCTCACCGCGCTCTTCCGCGACATCGAGGTGCCGCTGATCGACGTGCTGGCCGAGATGGAGGCGTACGGCATCGCGATCGACGTCGAGTGGTTCCGGTCGCTGAAGACGCGCTTCCAGGCGGAGCGCGAGCGGCTGGAGCGCGAGATCTACGTCGAGGCGGGCGAGGAGTTCAACATCAACTCCAACCCGCAGCTGCGCACGATCCTCTTCGAGAAGCTCGGCCTCCCCTCCAAGAAGCGCACGGCCACGGGCCCGTCCACCGACGCCAGCGTGCTCACGGAGCTGGCCGACGAGGGCCACGTGATCCCGCAGCTGCTGATGGAGTACCGCGAGCTGTTCAAGCTCGAGGGCACGTACCTCGACACGCTGCCGGCGACGGTGAACCCCGAGACGGGGCGCATCCACACGTCGTTCGCGCAGACGGTGGCCGCCACGGGCCGCCTCTCGTCGAGCGACCCGAACCTGCAGAACATCCCGATCCGCCGCGAGCTGGGACGCGACATCCGCCGCGGCTTCGTGCCGCGCAAGGGATGGAAGCTGCTCTCCGCCGACTACTCGCAGATCGAGCTGCGGCTGCTCGCGCACCTGTCGCAGGATCCCGCGTTCGTCGCGGCGTTCCAGCGCGGCGGCGACATCCACCGCGAGACGGCGGCGATCATCTTCGGCGTGCCGCTGGACCAGGTGACGAAGGACATGCGCGCGCGCGCGAAGACGATCAACTTCGCGACGATCTACGGCCAGGGCGCGCACGCGCTCTCGCGCCAGCTCAAGATCAGCAACGCCGAGGCGCGCGCGTTCATCGACACGTACTTCGAGCGGTTCGCGGGCGTGAAGGGCTACCTCGAGAGCCAGGTCGAGTTCGCGCGCGACCACGGCTACGTCGAGACCATCTTCAAGCGCCGGCGCTACATCCCGGAGCTGAAGGAGCGCAACTTCAACATCCGCGCGTTCGGCGAGCGCGTCGCGCAGAACGCCCCCATCCAGGGCTCGGCCGCGGACCTGATCAAGATCGCGATGATCCGCATCGCCGACGCGCTGCACGCCCCCGACGTCAGCGCGCGCATGCTGCTGCAGGTGCACGACGAGCTGGTGTTCGAGGTCCCCGGCCCGGAGGTCGAGGCGGTCACCGCGCTCGTGCGCCGCGAGATGGAGGGCGCCGCCACGCTCTCGGTGCCGCTGGTGGTCGACGCGGGCGTCGGCGACAACTGGCTCGAGACGAAGGGCTGAGCGCCCCCCGCCCCGCGAGCGCCGCCCGCGGTCGCAGGCCGCCCGCGGTCGCGTGCCGCCCGTCGGCGGGCCGGCGTCCGGGGCCGGTCGGGCGGCGCACCGCGTGAGGACGCCGGCCACGCGCGGCCCCGGAGCGCTCGTGCATTTTGCGACGTTCCGGGCCGTTCGCCGGGGGGCAGCTCCCCGCACCGGCACGGCCGGCGCGACGCCAAGTCGTGACGTTCCAACGAGATGCGTCGTATCCACCGGGACGGGCACCGGCGTTGCCACTGGATGCCGTCAGCCTCGGCGCCGTTCGGCCGCCCTCCGTCCGGAGACCCCCCATGTTCCCGCACCGCTCCTTGCCCCGTCCCGGGGCCACCGCCCGCCGCCGCGCCCCGCGGCGCGCCGGCTTCTCGCTCATCGAGCTCCTGATCGTCGTCGTGATCATCGGCATCCTCGCCGCGATCGCGATCCCGGCGTTCGCGAACACGAAGGGCAAGGCGCTCGTCGCCAAGGTGAAGAGCGACCTGCGCCAGGTGGCCACGGCCGAGGAGGGCTACTTCTACGGCAGCGGCACCTACACGACGGACCTGAGCCTCCTCGGCCTCACGCCGTCGCCCGGCGTGACGCTCACGATCGTCTCGGCCACGGTGTCGGGCTGGTCGGCCACGGGCACGGCCGCCGGCGCCAACCCGACGACCTGCGCGATCTTCTACGGCAACGCCGCGCCGGTCGCCCCCGCGACGATCGAGGGGCAGCTGACCTGCCAGTGATGCGGCCGTGATGGCGATGCGGTCCCCCGCGTGACGCGGGACGAGGAGCGCCGGCGCTTCTGGCAGGGGCCGCGGGTCGTCCAGCCCGACCCCGTGCCCTGGCGCGAGTTCGCCCGCCGGTACGACGGGATGGTGTACGCGATGGACGGCGGCCTCTGGCTGCACCGCCACGTGTGGAAGGGCACGCCGATGGCGCACCTCGTTTCGACGGACCGCGAGGCGCTGCTCGCCTACGGGCGCGCCGTGGGGATGCCGGCGGAGCGGCTGCAGGACAAACCGCTGCGCGACCCCCGCACGGGCGAGCGCCGCCCGGCCTGGCACTGGGATCTGGTGGGCCGCTTTCTGCCGCCCTGAGTTCCGTCGCGCGGCGTTGGGTTCTTCGCGCCGCGGGGCGTGGCGCGGGCGCGGGCTCCGGCTCCCACTGATCGCGGCCGCTGCGGAGCCACGGCACTGCGTGCCTGTCTCCTTGCTGCGATCAGAGGTCGCCTGCGCCCGCACCCGCGCCACGCCCCGCCACACGGAGTCGCGCCGGCGCTCGGCGCTCGGCGCTCGCTCTCCCGTCCTCGTGGCCTGCGATCGCGCATCGTCGCCGTGCATCCGCGCAGCCGCCGACGGGCTCAGGATCCGCAGCCCGCAGCCCGCAGCCGCCGTCACACGATGACCGCTTCCTCCTCGATCCGCTGCGCGTACGCCCGCCCCGCCGCCACGTCCACGCGCGTCAGCAGCGCCATCCCCACCACGAAGAACACGATCACGCTGAGGATCGCGCTGCGGCTCGTGCCGCCCAGCTGCACCACCACCGCGAACAGCAGCGGGCCGAAGATCCCCGAGAACTTCTCGAACACGCCGAAGAAGCCGAAGAACTCGCCCGAGCGGTGCGGCGGCACCATCGACGCGAACAGCGAGCGACTCAGGGCCTGCGTGCCGCCCTGCACCATCCCCACCAGCAGCGCGAGCAGCATGAAGTGCGTCGCCGTGCGCATCCCGTAGCCGAGGATCGCGATCGCCACGTAGACCGCGAGGCCGAGCATGACGGCGCGCTTGGCGCCGATGCGGTCCGCGAGCGCGCCGAACGCGAACGCGAACGGGATGCCGACGAACTGCACGACGAGGATCGCGGCGATCAGCGCGCTCTGCCCGATGCCGAGCTCCGTGCCGTACGCCGTCGCCATCTTGATGATGGTCTGGATGCCGTCGTTGTAGACCGCGAACGCGAGCAGCAGCAGCATCGCCTGCCGGAAGCCGCGCAGCTCGCGCGCGGTGTGCGCCAGCCGCACGAACGACGCGCCGATCGCCGACAGCAGCGCGCGTCCCGCGGGCTCGCCGGGCTCGCGCGTCGCGGGCGGCTCCGCGACGCGGCGCATGATGGGAATCGTGAACACGAGCCACCACACGGCGACCGACAGGAACGCGAGCCGCGTCGGCAGCGTCGCCTGCGCACGCGTCAGGTCCGGCCCACTCGGCAACCCGAAGCTGCCCGGGAGCTGGATCCACGCGAGGTT
>CBHYLO010000327.1:0-5649 GCA_966128675.1 uncultured bacterium
CCGTTCTTCGCGCCGTTCTTCGCGCCGTTCTTCGCCGCGGCGCGCCTGCGCTTCGGCGGCGCGAGGATGGTCCCGCGGCACTTCGGCGAGCCGCAGAGGCAGCGATAGAACTCCTCGTCCTCCTTCGTGTGCTCGGCCGTGCGCTCGTACTGGTAGTCGTAGGTCAGCTCGGTGCCCGGCGCCATCGCCCGCTTGGCGAAGATGAAGATCCGGCCGTCCTCGATCACCGCCTCGCAGTTCGGGTCGCACGCGTGGTTGATGAAGCGCGACTCGTTGCCCCCGCGCTTCCCGTCGATGCACGTCTCGTCGTCGACGGTGAAGAGGAAGGTGTGGTGGCGCCCCATCCCGTCCTCCTCGTAGCGGCGGTCGCCCTCCTCGGGGGTGATGCGCTCGCCCGTGTACTCGATCAGGCGCTGGCCGGCGCGGATGCGCCGCGTGGCGAAGGCGCCGCGGCCCTGGATGTCGGACTTGCGGATCTCGAACGGAAGCGACGACGACGCGGAGCGGGTGGGCACGGCGGGATGGGCGGTGTGGTGACGGTCCGATGGGCGCACGAAGGGCGCACGAAAGGCGTACGATGCGCGCGGGTGACCGCGAGGGACGCGGGCGGTCCGAACGCGCACAAGATATGCGCGCGCGGCGCGGGCTGCGCCGGCGTCGTACCGGCGTCGCACCGGCGTTGCGTCCACGCGCGCGCAGGGGCATGTTCGCGCACCACACGCACACGAGCGCACCCATGCCCGCCACGACCCGGCTCCCCCGGCTCCCCCGGATCCCCCGGCTCGCGCCCATCGGCGCCGTCCTCCTCGTCGGCTGCGCGACGGCACCCGCCGTCTCGACCGTCGAGACTCCCGCGAAGCGCCGCGAGATCGTGGCCGTCGGCGAGCAGGTGGTGCTGCTGGAGCCGACCGTCGCCCGCACGCTGCGCGAGGACCTGGCGATACCGGCCGAGCGCGCGTGGGCGCTGCTGCCGCTGGCGTACGAGGCGGTCGGCCTGCCCCTGACGACGCTCGACAGCGAGCGGCGCCTGATCGGCGCGGGCGGCGTGCGCGCGCAGGGGCGCCTGGGCGGCGCATGGCTGAGCCGCTACGTGGACTGCGGCACCGCCTCCACCGGCCTCGCCAACGCCGACAGCTACGCCGTGACGCTGGACGTGGTGACGCAGGTGGACGGGAGCGCCGACGGCGCGAACGCGGGCCTCAGCACCGCCATCCGCGCCAGCGGCCGCCCCGCGTCGATGAGCACCAGCAACCCGGTGAACTGCGTCAGCCGCGGCACGCTGGAGCGCCGCCTCGCCGAGATCGTGCGCGAGAAGGCGGCGAAGGCGCCGTGAAAGGACTGCGGGCTGCGGGCTGCGGATCCTGAACGGCGAACGGCTTCAGACAGGATGAACAGGGTCCGCAGCCCGCAGCCCGCAGCCGTCACTCTCCCTCGGGCTCCGTGACCAGCAGCGGCCCGAACTCCAGCGCCTCCAGCGGCGCGCGCAGCGCGTCCGGGTCGCCCGCCACCAGCAGCTGCAGCCGGTCCGGATGCAGATGCTCGGCCGCCACGCGCTGGACGTCGGCCGTCGTCACCGCGCGGATGCGGCCGCGATAGGCGTCGAAGTAGTCGTCCGGCAGCCCGTAGAGCGTGAGGTTCGCCAGCGCGCCCGCGATCGCCGCCGTCGTCTCGTAGCGGATCGGGAAGACGCCGTCGAGGTAGCTCGTCGCGAGCGACAGCTCCTCCGGCGCGACGGGCTCCGTGCGGATGCGGTCGATCTCCGCCAGCACCTCGCGCGCGGCCGCCGCGGTGGACTCGCTCTGCACCGCGCTGGCGACGACGAACGGGCCCGCCTGCACGCGCCAGTCGAAGCCCGAGTGCGCGCCGTACGTGTAGCCGTGGCGCTCGCGCAGGTTGAGGTTCACGCGCGAGTTGAACAGCCCGCCGAGGATCGCGTTCATCACGACGAGCGGGAAGTAGTCGGGATGCGTGCGCGGCACGCCGACGTGTCCCACGCGCAGCTCGCTCTGCTGCGCGTCGGCCTTGGCCACGAGGTGCGTGCGCCGTTCCGCCGACGCCGCGCGGTCGTCCGCCGCGGCGCGCGGCGCGGCCTCGCCCGTCCAGTCGCCGAGCGTGCGCCGCGCGAGCGCCTCGGCCGCGTCGACGGTGATGTCACCGGCCACCACCAGCGTCGTCGCCGACGGGCGGTAGCGCGCGGCGTGGAACGCCGCGACGTCGTCGCGCGTGAGCGCGGGCACGCTCGTGCGACTGCCGCCCTCGGGGTGCGCGAAGCGCGAGTCGGGGGCGTACACCGCACGCGCGAACGCCTCGTCGGCGAGGCCGCGCGGCTCGGTGGCGAGGTGCATCAGCTCCGCGATGCGCTCCGCCTTCAGGCGCTCGATCTCGCGCGCGGGGAAGACGGGGCGCGTGAGCACGTCGGCGAAAAGCGCGAACGCCTCGTCGACGTGGCCGGTGAGCGTCGTCAGCGAGACGAGCGCGCCGTCCCAGTCGGCGCCCGCGTCGAGCGACGCGCCCAGGCGCTCGACGCGCTGCGCGAGCGCGACGGCGTCGAGCGCCGCGGTGCCCTCGGTGAGCGCGTGCGCCGCGAGCTGCGCGAGCCCCTCGCGTCCCACAGGGTCGCACGTCGCACCCGCGTCCACCACCGCGACGACGGAGACGACGGGCAGCTTGTGGACGGGCGCGACGAGCAGCCGCATGCCGTTGTCGAGCGTTCGCCGCGTGAATCGCGGGAAGTGGTACGGTCGCGGCTCTCCCGGACCGGGTCGCGGCGGCGCCTCGAGCGCCGAGCGCGGAGCGCCGAGCGTGGTGTCGGTCATCGGCTCAGCCCTCCGCCCCGACGCTGCTCACCGCATCACGCTCGGCGCTCGGCGCGCGGCGCTCGCTCTGCTCGTCGTCGGGGGCCGCTTCGGGTTCCTCCTTCGGCACGTAGACGAGGAACGCGCGATTGTCCTGGCCCATGCGCTCGCGCGCGAAGGCGTGCACCGCCTCCGCGGTGACGGCGCGGTAGCGCTCGACCTGCGCGTTCACGAGCTCCGGCGCGCCGAAGTACGTCGTGAAGCGCGACAGCTGGTCGGCGCGGTCCCCGGCCGACTGGAGGCCGAGGACGAAGCCGCTCTCGACGAGCGCCATGGCGCGCGCCATCTCGTCCTCCGTCGGGCCGTCGGCGACGAGGCGGTCCACCTCCGCGACCAGCGCGGCCTCGAGCGCGGCGAGCTCGGTCTCGGGGCGTGCGACGGCGTCGAGCACGAGCAGGTCGCTCCCCTTGGTGAGGTCGTAGGTGAACGCGCTCACCTCGCTCGCCACCTGGCGCTCGCGCACGAGCGCGCGGTACAGGCGGCTCCCCTGGCGCAGCCCGAGGATCGCGGCGGCGACGCTGGCCGCGTAGTGGCCGTCGGTGCCGAACGGCGGGATGCGGAAGGCGAGGAAGATGCGCGACAGCACGACGTCGTCGGGCACGATCTCGCGACGCTCGCCGCCGAAGGTCGGCGGCAGCGTCATGGGCGGCAGCGGCGGGCGCGGGCCGCCGCGCGGGATGGGCGCGAACAGCTCGTCGATCAGGCGCTTCGCCTCCGCGGGCTCGAAGTCGCCGGCGACCGTGAGCACGGCGTTGTCGGGGACGTAGTAGGTCGCGAAGAAGCCGGCGACGTCCTCGAGCGACGCGGCGTCGAGGTCCTCGAAGCTGCCGATGAGCGAGTGGTGGAACGGGTGCTCGGGCGGGAAGCAGAGCGCGGGCAGCTTCTCCCACCAGGTGCCGTAGGGCTGGTTGTCGACGGACCAGCGGCGCTCGTTCTTCACGACGTCGCGCTGCGTGTCGAGCTTCTGCTGCGTCATCGCCGGCAGCAGCCGCGCCATGCGGTCGGCCTCGAGCCAGAGCGCGATCGCCAGCTGGTTGCTGGGGACGGTCTCGTAGTAGTTGGTGCGGTCGAGCCAGGTGGAGCCGTTGAGCGTCCCGCCCGCGCGCTGCACGAGCTCGAAGTGCTCGTTGGCGCCGACGTTGGCCGAGCCCTGGAAGAGCATGTGCTCGAACAGGTGGGCGAAGCCGGTGCGGCCGGCCCGCTCGTTGGCGGAGCCGACGTGGTACCACAGGTTCACGGCGACGATGGGCGCGGTGCGGTCCTCGGACAGCACGACCCGGAGCCCGTTGGCGAGCGTGTACGTCTCGATGGGGATGCGCATGGAGCAAATCTGGCCGGGGACGGCGCGTTCGGATATGGCGCGTTCGGGGGGCGCGACGCACCCGCGCACGGCCCGCGCCGCGGCCGCGCGGCGGCCGTCCGGAAAGGACCCGCCCGCGGGCGCGCACGCGGAACAGTTGGTGCGCTAGGCGACGGCTCCCATCCGCGGCGGTCCCCGATGCATCCGCTCACGACATCCACCGACTTCGAAGCCCTGCTGGACGCGCCGGTGGCGCTCGTCTACAAGCACAGCACGCGCTGCCCGATCGCGGGGATCGCGCTGGAAGAGGTGGAGCTGCTGTCGTCGCTGCGCCCGGCGCTGCCGATCCACGTGGTGGACGTGATCCGCGACCGGTCCCTCTCGCGGCAGGTGGCGGAGCGGGTGGGGATCACGCATCACTCGCCGCAGGCGATCCTCCTGGTGGACGGGCGCCCGGTGTGGTCGGCGTCGCACTTCGAGGTGCGGGCGGAGACGATCGTGCGGCGGCTGGACGCGGTGGTGGCGCCGGTGCCGGAGCGGAAGGCGGGGTAACGGCGCAGCGGGCAGCGGGCTGCGGACCCCGAGTCTCGCGCCTCGTGGCGGACCCGAACGGCGAACGGCGGTTGCAGGGATGCAATCCGAGAAGATCGGATATGTGCGGATGGCTCCGCGTGGGGGCGACGTTCCTCCCCACCACGCGGAGCCATCCGCATCCATCAAAGCCGTCATCAGATCTCTTCCTTGCTGATGCCGTCGAGGTCCGGCGCTCGGGAGCATGCGGGTGCAGGCCCCGCAGCACGCAGCTGCCTCACCGCCCGCGCATCAGCCGCAGCAGCCCCTCGTCGGTCATCGCGCGCCAGTCGTCGGGCACCAGCCAGACGCGGCGGATGACGTCCTGCGCGTCGAAGATGAGGCAGCGGGCGCTGCGGGCGCCCGGGAGCCGAGCCGTGTCGGCCTCCCAGATCTGCCACGTGCGGCCGGTGTCGCGGTCGGTCACCATGCGGCGGCCGGGTGGCGCGGCCGGTGGACGTTCCTCGAGCGCGTGCTGGGGCAGCATCACCATGTCGATCGCTCCTATGCGTGCGCACCGCGCCTGGCCTCCCTCCCGTCTCGCGTCCGTCCCGTCGCGTGGCCGCGTGGTCGGAGTGGTGGAGTGCCGGCTGCTGGTGGGGACGTGCCTCGCTTCCTCGGGATGAACGACGGATCGCCCGTGGAATCGCTGGTGCGACGGGCGCGGCCGCGTGGCACGCCGCGAGCCGGACGGACGGGCAGTGGCGAGTTCCAGGCCAGCGTGCGCCGCCGCACGGAAAATCGCGACGCCGCGCCGTTCGTCCGTACCGCGCGGACGTGTCGCGGCACCGCGTCGGGCGCGTTGGCTGGCTCATCCGTGGGCACGACATTCGCATCGCTCCCGGATGCCGGCCGGGTGGTCGGTCCCAACGCAGCGCGGGCTCCGGACGAGGTCGTCCGGAGCCCGCGTGCGTCTCGGGTGCG
>CBHYLO010000328.1:0-5626 GCA_966128675.1 uncultured bacterium
GAGACGGATCGCTCCCCGTGGCGCACGGCGCGTCGCCGCCGCGCGGAGCGATCCGAATGATCCGTCTCATCCGGAGCATCCATCGCCCCTCGTTCGCCGTCTGGATCCGCCGCCCGCAGCCCGCAGCCGCTTCACCCTGCCCGCGGCAGCAGCAGCGTGAACGTCGATCCCTCGCCCACCACGCTGCTCGCGGTGAGGTCACCGCCCATGCGGCGCGCCAGGTCGCGGCTGATCGCCAGCCCCAGCCCCACGCCGTCGCTCGGCGCGCGCAGGTCGCGGCCCACCTGCACGAACGGGTCGAAGATGCGCTCCAGCGCGTCGGGCGGGATGCCCACGCCCGTGTCGCGCACGCGGATCGCGATGCGTGCCGCGTCGCCGTCGCAGGCGACCGTGATGCGCCCGCCCTCGGGCGTGAACTTGACCGCGTTGCCCAGCAGGTTGAGCAGGATCTGTCGCAGCCGCTCGGCGTCCGCGCGCACGGCCAGCCCCGGCGCGCACGGCTCCGAGCTGTAGCGCAGCGACTTCGCCGCGAGCTGCGGGCCCACCAGCGACTCCACCTCGTGCAGCGTGTGCGACAGCGTCACGTCGCCGAGCTCCAGCTCCACCTGCCCCGCCTCCAGCTTGGCGAACGACAGGATGTCGTTGATGAGCCCCAGCAGGTGCTGGCTCGCGCGCTTGATGCGCTCCAGGTCCGCGCGCTGCTCCTCGCTCACGGGGCCGCGCAGCTCCATCAGCACCAGGTCCGCGTAGCCGGAGATCGCGTTCAGCGGCGTGCGCAGCTCGTGCGACACCGTGCGCAGGAACTGGCTCTTCGCGGTGTTCGCCTCCTCCGCGCTCTCGCGCGCGCGCTCGATCGCGCGGCGCGCCAGCACCTGGTCGGTGACCTCGGTGGCGACGGTGACGACGCCGCTCACCGCGCCCGTCGCGTCGCGCAGCGGCTGGTGGACGAGGTTGAACCAGCGCTCCGCGTCCGACGCGTCGCGCCCGAGCGCCATCGGGACCTCGGTGCCGAGGAACGGCTCGCCGGTGGCGTACACGCGGTCCAGCGCGTCGAGCAGCCCCGGGTCCGCGTCGCCGAGCACCTCGCGCGCGGTGCGGCCCTCGAGGTCGCGGCCGCCCACCAGCCGCCGCAGCGTCGCGTTGGCCAGCTCGAAGACGTGCGTCGGCCCGCGCGTGACGCTGATGGCCACCGGCGCGTGCTCGAACACCCGCGTCACCTGCTCGCGCGCCGCGCGCTCCGAGGCGGCGAGCCGGTCGCGCATCTGCTCGCTCCGCACCTGCTCGGTGACGTCGCTGAACAGCAGGTACACGCGGAACGGCGTGTCCTCGCCGTCGCGGCGCTCGGGCACCGCGTCCACGGACAGCCAGCGCGGCTCGCCCAGCGTCGCGTTGTGGACCGACATGCGCACGCCGCGCACGACCTCGCCCGTCCGCATCGCGCGGCGCGAGGGCAGCATGTCGTGCGCGATGGGCGTGCCGTCCGCGTCGGTCGCGCGCCACGTCGGGTCCGCGGTCGTGCGGCCGGTGAGCTGCGCGAGCGAGAGGCCGAGCAGCCGCTCGGCGGCGGGGTTCGCGTCGGTGATGCGCCCGTCGGCGTCCTGGTACATCACGCCCTGCGTCATGCTCTGGAAGAGCGACCGGAAGCGCGCCTCGCTCGCGCTCAGCGCGGCGTTCGACACCTGCAGGTCCTCCGCCTGCGCCTCCAGCTCCGCGGCCTGCTCCTGCAGCTGCGCGGCCTGCATCTCCAGCTCCACCGCCTGCTGCTGCAGCGCCTCGTTCTGCGCGGCCAGCTCCTGCGTCTGCTCGGCCAGGCGCGCGCGCTCGGCGTCGAGCGCCGCCAGCAGCTCCGCGCGCTCCAGCGCGAGCGCGGCGTGGCGCGCCAGCTCCTCCGCGTGCGCGAGGTCGCGCGGGCCGTAACGGCGTCCGCCCTCCGCCGACACGAGCGAGATCGCGCCCAGCGTGCGCCCCGCGCCGAGGATCGGCACGACGATCGCCGACGACAGCCCGAGCGCGCGCGCCAGCCGCAGGTGCTCGGCGTCGTGTGCGGCGGCGGCGAGCATCGCGTCGGGGATCTCGGGGATCAGCTCCGCCGCGCCGGTGCGCAGCACGTGCGGCACGCCGTGCCCCGTCTCGGCGTCCGTGGGCGGATAGCGCTCCGCCAGCTCGTGCGCGAGCGCGACCTTCGCGGGGTCGACGTGCGCGACGGCCACGCGGCGGCCGTGCGCGCGCTCGGGATGCGCCGCGTCCACGAGGTCCACCGCGCACCAGTCGGCGAGCCGCGGCACCGCGACGCGCGCCAGCGCCGCGAGCGCCGCGTCGGCGTCGGGCGCGGCGGCGATCGCGACGCCCGCATCCGCCAGCACGCCGAGCGCGAGCTCGCCCTGCTTGGCGTCGTCGATGTCGGTGCAGGTGCCGAACCAGCGCACGATGCGGCCGTCGCCGTCGCGCATCGGCAGCGCGCGGCCCAGGAACCAGCGGAAGGCGCCGGTGGCCGCCTCGCGGATCCGGTACTCGATCTCGTAGGGATCGCCCGTCGCCAGCGCGTGCGCCCACGTCGCCTGCGAGCGCGCGACGTCGTCGGGGTGCAGGTAGTCCTTCCAGCTCCAGCCCTGCGGGACCTCGTGCTCGCCGCCCGGCGCCTCGGGGCGCGGCATGCCGGTGTAGTCGTACCAGCGGCCGTTGAACCAGTCGTGGTAGCCGTCGGCCGTCGTCGACCAGACCAGCTGCGGCATCAGCTCGGCCATGACGCGGAAGCCCGAGTCGGGCCCGTGCGCGGGAGGCACGGCGCCGGTCGGCGGGCCGTCGGGTCCGATCACGCGAGACTGGGACATCGAGCCGGGCGGGGGCGAGAGCGCGAGGGGCGTGGACGCCGCGCAGCGGGGCGTCCGGACCCACGAGATCCATTCATGGGCGTGCTTGCCAGAAGCATACCCGGTCGCGCTCGCCGGGCGTGCACGACGGCCGGGATCCCCGATATCGTGGAGGAGCGTTCACGACCTTTGCCCATGCCTCGCCCCGGCGCCGGACGCCGGCGTCCGCCCACCCGACCGACGACCGTGCACGCCGCCTCCGCCCCCGACACCGCCCCCGACGCCGCCCTGCATGCCGCCTTTCCCGGCGACAGCGACATGGCCGTCCGCTGCCGCGCGCTCGACTGGTCGCGCACGCCGCTGGGCCCCGTCGCCGGCTGGCCGCAGGCGCTGCGGGCGGCCGTCCGCATGGCGCTCGAGTGCCCGTTCCCGATCAACCTGTGGTGCGGCGACGCCATGGTCCTGATCTACAACGACGGCTACCGCCGGGTGCTGGGCGCCAAGCATCCGGAGGCGCTGGGGCGGCCGGGCGCGGTGGTCTGGGCCGAGATCTGGGAGGGGATCGCGCCGATGTTCGCGGCGATCCGGGCGGGCGGGCCCGCGTACCACTTCGAGGACCAGCGCTTCGTGATGGCGCGCGGCGACACGGAGGACGAGGCGTGGTTCACCTACGCGCTGAGCCCCGTGCGCGACGAGTCGGGGGCGGTCGTCGCGTTCCTGAACGTGGTCTCGGAGACGACCGCGCGCATCCGCGCCGAGCAGGCGACGAACGAGGCGCGCGCGGCGGCGGAGCGCGCGGAGTCGCGCATGCGCGAGGTGTTCGAGCAGGCGCCGGTGGCGGTGTGCGTGCTCGGCGGGCCGTCGCACGTGTACGAGCTGGTGAACCCGCTCTACCAGCGCTTCCTCCCCGGCCGCGACCTCCGCGGCCACGCCATCCGCGACGCGCTGCCGGAGCTGGCGGGCCAGGGCGTGTTCGAGCTGCTCGACGCGGTGTACGCGACGGGGCGGCCGCACGTCGCCTCGGAGTTCCCGCTGCTCGTGGACCGCGACGGCGACGGCACGATGCACGAGGCGGTGTTCAACTTCGTCTACCAGCCGGTGCGCGACGCGACCGGCGCGGTGAGCGCGATCGCGGTGGTGGCGACCGACGTCACGGAGCTGGTGCAGGCCCGCCGCGGCGCCGACGCGCTGCGCGCGCAGGCCGAGCGCGCGCAGCACGCGGCCGAGGAGGCGAACGCGGCGAAGAGCGACTTCCTGGCGATGATGTCGCACGAGCTGCGGACGCCGCTGAACGCGATCGGCGGGTACGCGCAGCTGCTGGAGCTGGGCGTGCACGGCCCGATCCTTCCCGCGCAGGGCGACGCGCTGGCGCGCATCCAGAGCAGCCAGCAGCACCTGCTGGGGCTCATCAACGCGGTGCTGAACTACGCGAAGCTGGAGGCGGGGCGCGTGCAGTACGACCTCGAGCCCGTGCGGCTGGCCGACGCGCTGCGCGAGGTGGAGGCGCTGATGGCGGGCCAGGCGCACGCCAAGGGGCTCGTGCTGGAGCCGGTGGACCTCGCGGGCTGCGCGGCGCTGACGGCGACGGCGGACCGCGAGAAGCTGCGCCAGGTGCTGCTCAACCTGCTCTCGAACGCGATCAAGTTCACCGAGCCGGGCGGCCGCGTGACGATGGCCTGCGCCGCGGCCGACGGCGCCATGCGCGTGTCGGTGCGGGACACCGGCCGCGGCATCGCGGAGGACCAGCTGCTGCGCGTGTTCGAGCCGTTCGTGCAGGTGGGCCGCAGCTTCGCGACGCCCGACGCGGGCACGGGGCTGGGCCTCGCGATCAGCCGCGACCTGGCGCGCGGGATGGGCGGCGACCTCACGGTGGAGAGCCGCGTCGGCGTGGGGAGCACGTTCACGATCACGCTGCCGGCGGCGTGAACGCTGCGGGCGGCGGGCGGCGGATCGACTGCCGCTCGGCCCACGCCGCGGTTCAGCTCCGCAGTCCGCAGCCCGCAGCGCTCACGGTGTCCGCAGTCGCGCCGCGGCCGCCGGTCCCTTCTCCGCGATCAGCCGCTCGGTCGCCGTGAGCGCCGACGGCCCGCCCACCGCGCCGTGCCCCGGCACGACGATGTGCGCCTCGGGATACGCGACGCGCACCGCGGCCACCGCGCGCGGCCAGTTCGCGACGTCGGCGTCCGCGACGTTGCCGACCGTCGTCGCGGTGTCGGCCTTCACGAGGCAGCCGCCGAACAGCAGCCGCGCCGCGGGCACGTAGACCACGATGTTGTCCGGCGCGTGCCCCGCGCCCGGAAAGCGCAGCTCGAAGCCCGCCGGATCGCGCTGCGGCGCGTCGGCGAGGCCGCGGATGCTGTCGGGCGGCGGCGCGCCGCCGGCGCGCGCGAGCGCCGCGGTGAGCCCGAGCGAGACCGCGGGCACGCCGCGCACGCGCAGCGCGCTCAGCCCGCCCAGCCGGTCCTCGTGCGCGTGCGTGATGACCGCACGCCGCACCGGCCGCCGGTGCGTGCGCTCCGCCCAGTCGAGCACCGCCAGCGTCTGCGCGTCGTTCCACCCCGTGTCGATCAGCACCATCCCGCCGTCGGGCGCGTCGAGCAGCAGCCCGTTCGACGGATACCACGTGCGCCCCGTCGGCCCCGGGACGACGCCGAGCGAGACGTGCATCCAGACCCCGGGCGCGAGCCGCCGCACCAGCACGTCGTGCGCGACGCGCACGTCGCCGGGCTGCGCGCCCAGCGCCGCCGTCTGCCCCGCGAGGATCGGGTCGTCCGGCGCGAGCGCGGGCTGGCGCGGCCGCGCGCACGCCGCCGCGA
>CBHYLO010000329.1:0-5625 GCA_966128675.1 uncultured bacterium
GCTCGCCGCCGTGCTGCGCTGGGTCGCCGAGCGGCGCCTCGCCCACGTGGAGCTGCAGCGCGTGGTCGGCGCCCCACCCCACGATTCCCTGGAGACCCCATGAGTGCCTGCCTCGCGCGAGAGCGCCGACCCCGTGCGCGCGCCGCGTGCGTCGCGCTCCTGCTGGCCCTGGGCTGCGGCGGCGAGCCGCCCGCGGACGCGGCGACGCCCGCGTCGGCGCCGCGCGACACCGCGACCCTCGACGCCGACGCCGTGCGGCTCGCCGGCCTGGTGGTCGCGCCGGCGGACACGGGCGCGTGGCGCGAGACCTGGCACGCGCCCGGCCGGCTGCAGCTCGATCCCTCCGAGACGGCGCGGCTGGGCGCCATCGTCGAGGCGCGGATCGTGCGCGTGCCGGTGCGCGTGGGCGACCGCGTGCGCGCCGGCCAGGTGCTGGTGACGCTGCACAGCCACGAGATGATGGACGCGATCGGCGCGCTGGCGAAGGCGCGCGCGTCGGACGCGCAGGCCGCGTCGGCGCTGTCGCTGGCGGAGGCCGGCGCCGCGCGCGCGGAGCGGCTGCACGCGCTGAAGGCGCTGTCGCAGGCCGAGGCGGAGCGCGCGAACGGCGTGCTCGCGGAGGCCCGCTCGGCCCGCGCGCAGGCCCGCGCCGAGCTGGCCCGCGCGCAGGCGATGCACGGCCACCTGCGCGGCGCGGGCGGCGTGCCCGCCGGCACCGACGCGCACGAGGTCCTGGTGCGCTCGCCGATGGACGGCGTGGTGGTCGGGCGCGACGCGGAGCCGGGCGCGGTGGTGCTCGTGGGCGCGCCGCTGCTGACGGTGAGC
Organism: uncultured bacterium; assembly: GCA_966128675.1. Lineage (GTDB taxonomy): Bacteria > Gemmatimonadota > Gemmatimonadetes > Gemmatimonadales > Gemmatimonadaceae > Roseisolibacter. Next base: position 826 of record CBHYLO010000329.1, read on the forward strand.
CGCGCGCGGTCGCTGGTGCTGACGACGCGGCTGCCCGAGCGCGCGCTCGCCGCCGCGCAGCCGGGCACCGAGATGGCGTTCACGGTCCCGGCCCTTCCCGACGCGCGCTTCGCGGCGCGCGTGACGCGCGTCGCGCCGACGCTCGACTCGGTGACGCGCACGCTGGCGGTCGAGGCGGCGGTGGTCGAGGGCGGTGGCGCGCGGCTGCGCGCGGAGATGTTCGTGGACGCGGAGCTGCTGGGCGCCCCGGGCGCGCCGGCGCTCTCCGTGCCCTCGGCGGCGGTGCAGGCGATGGACGGCGACACCGTGGTCATCGTCGCCCGGCCGCGCGCGGGCGGGCTGGCGCTGGAGGCGACGCGCGTGCGCGTCGGCCGGCGCACCGCGGCGCGCGCCGAGATCCTGGCCGGAGTGGCGGCGGGCACGCCGGTGGTGACGACCGGCGCCGCGGTCGCGCGCGCCGAGATCCAGCGCCGCCGCGACGGAGCGTGAGCATGCATCGCCTCATCACCTTCGCGCTGCGCCAGCGGCTGTTCGTGCTCGGCGGCGTCCTGACGCTCGTCGCCGCGGGGCTGTTCGCGCTCGCGCGGCTGCCGTTCGACGCGTTCCCCGACCTCACCGGCACGCGGGTCGAGGTCATCACCGTCGCGCCCGGCCTCGCGCCCGAGGAGGTCGAGCGGCTCGTCACCTATCCCATCGAGTCGTCGCTGATGGGGCTCCCGGGCGCGGAGGGCGTGCGCTCGGTATCGAAGGCGGGGCTGTCGATCATCACGGTCCCGTTCCCCGACCGGATGGACATCTACTTCGCGCGCACGCTGGTGCAGCAGCGCCTGTCCGACGCGAAGGGCGCGCTGCCCGCGGGTGTCGAGCCCTCGCTCGGCCCCGTCTCGACGCCGATGGGGGAGCTGTACCAGTACACCGTGTCCAGCGACTCGCTGTCGCTCGCGGAGCTGAAGACGCTGCACGACTACGTCATCCGCCCGCGCCTGCGCACCGTCGCCGGCGTGTCGGAGGTGAACTCGTGGGGCGGGCACGTCGAGCAGATCCAGGTCGAGGTGGACCCGACGCGGCTCGCCGCGCTCGGGCTCACGCTGGGCGACGTGCACCGCGCGCTGGCCGACAACAACCTGACGTTCGGCGGCGGCTACATCGAGCGCGGCGGCGAGCGGTACACGGTGCGCGGGCTCGGGCGCGTGGGCTCGGCGGCGGAGCTGGGCGCCGTCGTCCTGCGGGCGAGCGGCGGCACGCCCGTGCGCGTCGCCGACGTCGCGACCATCCGCTCGGGCGCGGTGCCGCGCCAGGGCGCCGTGACGCAGGACGGGCGCGGCGAGGTGGTCGCGGGGATGGTGCTGAAGCTCAAGGGGGCCGACTCGCGCCGCGTGATCGACGCGGTGCGCGCGCGCATGGACGAGATCCGCGCGATCCTGCCCGCGCACGTCGCGGTCACGCCCTTCTACGACCAGACGGAGCTCGTCGGGCGCACGACGTTCACGATCGTCAAGAACCTGCTCGAGGGCGGGCTGCTGGTGATCGCGGTGCTGTTCCTGTTCCTGCGCAACGTGCGCGCGTCGCTCATCGTCGCGTCGGTCATCCCGCTGTCGATGCTGACGGCGTTCGTGGGCATGTGGGCCTTCGGCTACTCGGCCAACCTCATGAGCCTCGGCGCGCTCGACTTCGGGCTCATGGTCGACGCGTCGATCGTGATGGTGGAGAACTTCATCCGGCGGCTGGAGGAGGAGCCGCCGCAGGCGCCGGACGAGCGGCTCGCGCTCTTCCGCAGCGCCGCCGTCGAGGTCGCGCGTCCGGTGCTGTTCGGCATCGCGATCATCGTCGCCGTCTACATCCCGATCTTCGCGCTCGACGGGATGGAGGGGCGCATGTTCAAGCCGATGGCGTTCACCGTCGTGTGCGCGGTGCTCGGCTCCCTGCTGCTGGCGCTCACGTACGTGCCGGCGGTCTCCGCGTGGCTGCTGCGCCACGCGCACGAGCGCCCGAGCCGCGTGCAGGAGGCGCTGCGCGCGCGCTACGCGCGGGCGCTCGACTGGACGCTGGCGCACGGCCGCCCGGTCGTCGCGGGCGCGGTGGCGCTGGTGGTCGTCGCCGTCGCGTCGCTGACCGCGATCGGCAGCGAGTTCATGCCGAAGCTCGACGAGGGCTCGATCCTCGTGAACACGCGCCGGCTGCCGAGCGTGTCGCTGGAGGACGCGACGCGCATGTCGACCCAGGCCGAGCGGATCCTGCGCCGCTTTCCCGAGGTGCGCACCGTCGTCACCAAGGAGGGGCGCCCCGACCTCGCGACCGAGGCGATGGGGCTGTTCGAGGGCGACCTGTACGTGATCCTCAAGCCGCGCGACGAGTGGACGACGGCGCCCGACCGCGAGGGGCTGGTCGCGGCGTTCGACTCCGCGCTGCGCGCCGTGCCGGGGCTGTGGGTCTCCTTCACGCAGCCGCTCGCGATGCGGCTGGACGAGGCGGAGAGCGGCATCCGCACGGACCTCGGCGTGAAGGTCGTGGGGCCGGACCTCGACCGGAACCACGCGGTGGCGGAGCGCGTGCGGCGCGTGGTCGCCGGCGTGCGCGGCGCGGCCGACGTCGCGGTCGAGGTGAGCGAGGGCGCGGGGCAGATCCGCCTCGACGTGCGCCGCGACGCGCTGGCCCGCCACGGCGTCTCGGTGGCCGACGTGCGCGACGCGGTGGACCTCGCGCTCGGCTCCACGACGGCGACGGAGCTGATCGACGGCGCGCGGCGCATCGGCGTCGCGGTGCGGCTGCCCGCGGCGACGCGCGACGACGTCGCGGAGCTGGCGCGCCTCACCGTGCGCACGCCGTCGGGCGGGCTGGTGCCGCTCGGCGAGCTGGTGGACCTCGTGTCGACGTCCGCACCCGAGCTGATCGGCCACGAGGACGCGCAGCGGCGCGCGATCGTGCTCGCCAACGTGCGCGGGCGCGACCTGGGGAGCTTCGTGCAGGAGGTGCGCGCGCGCGTGGCGCGCGAGGTCGCGCTGCCCGCGGGCATGTTCCTCGAGTGGGGCGGGCAGTACGAGAACCAGGCGCGCGCCATGGGGCGGCTCCAGCTGCTCGTGCCGGCGGCGCTGCTGCTCATCTACCTGCTGCTGTTCGCGTCCTTCCGCTCGCTGCCGCAGGCGGTGCTCGTGCTGCTCAACGTCCCGTTCGCGCTGGTCGGCGGCATCGCGATGCTGTGGGCGCGCGGGTTGAACCTCAGCCTGTCGGCGAGCGTCGGCTTCATCGCGCTGTTCGGGATCGCGGTGCTGAACGGCGTCGTGCTGGTGACGCACCTGAACGCGCTGCGGGCCGGCGGTACGCCGCTGGAGGACGCCGTGCGCGCCGGCGCCGCCGACCGCCTGCGCCCCGTGCTCATGACCGCGCTCGTGGCGAGCCTCGGCTTCCTGCCGATGGCGCTCTCCACGTCGCCGGGCAGCGAGGTGCAGCGCCCGCTGGCGAGCGTGGTGATCGGCGGGCTGGTGACGTCGACCGTGCTGACGCTGTTCGTGCTGCCGCTGCTGTACCGCGCGCTGGCCCGCTGGCAGGCGCGCCACGTCGACGCCGAGGAGGACGCGGCGCTCGGGCCGGCGGAGGCGCCCGCGACGGAGCCGGCGGTCGCGATGGCGGCGTCGTGACGCCCGGCCGCCGTCGCCGCGGCCCGCGCCGGTTGCGGCCCGCGACGGCGGCGGGTATTCTACCGTGCAGTTGAACACATCGTCCGCGCAACCGCCGCCGCCATGACCGCCGTCGTCCCGCCCGTCCTGTCGCCCGACGCCCTCGCGCGCCTCCGCGCCGCGCGGCCCGACCTGCGCCTGCTCGACGTCCGCACGCCGGGCGAGTTCGAGGCCGAGCACATCGACGGCGCCTACAACGTGCCGCTCGACACGCTGGCCGAGCACGGGGCCGAGATCCGCAGCGGCATCACCGGGCCGGTGGTGCTCGTGTGCCGCTCGGGCCAGCGCGCCCGCAAGGCGGAGGCGGCGCTCGCGGCGGCCGGCCTGTCGCAGCTGCACGTGCTCGACGGCGGCATGACCGCGTGGACCGCCGCGGGGCAGCCGACGCGGCGCGGCGCGGCGAAGATGTCGCTGGAGCGCCAGGTCCGCATCGCGGCCGGCGCGCTGGCCGCGACCGGCGCCTTCCTCGCGCTGTTCGTGAACCCGCTGTTCGCCGCGATCCCCGCGTTCGTCGGCTCGGGGCTCGTGTTCGCGGGCATCACCGACACGTGCGCGATGGGGATGCTGCTCGCGCGGCTGCCGTACAACCGCGCCGCCAGCTGCGACGTGCAGGCGATGGTGCGCGCGCTGCGCACCGGCATCGCGCCGGCCGGCACCGCACCGGCCGGCACCGCGCCGGCTGCCTGATGCTCGCGCTCGGGCTGGCGCTGGCGACGCTCATCGGCCTCTCGCTCGGCCTCCTCGGCGGCGGCGGGTCGATCCTCACGGTGCCCGTGCTGGTCTACGTGCTCGGCTACGCGGCCAAGCCGGCGATCGCGATGAGCCTCCCGGTCGTCGGCGTCACGAGCCTCGTGGGCGCCGCGCTGCACTGGCGGCTCGGCAACGTGCGCGTGCGCACCGCGCTCGCCTTCGGCGTGCTGGCGATGCTCGGCGCGTTCGCGGGCGCGCGGCTCGCGGGCTTCCTCGCGGGTGCGGTGCAGCTCGCGCTGCTGGCGGTGGTGATGCTCGCCGCCGCGGTGTCGATGCTGCGCGGCCGCCGCGACGACGCGGCGCACGACGCGCCGCCGCGCCTCGCGCTGCTGGCGCCCATCGCGCTCGGCGTCGGCGTGCTGACGGGGCTCGTCGG
>CBHYLO010000330.1:0-5622 GCA_966128675.1 uncultured bacterium
CGGTGCGACCGGCGCCGCCGCGGCCGTCGCGGTCGTGATCGGACGTGGCGCCTGCGCCGGCGGCGCGGAGGGCGTCAGCGCGGTCTCCTGCAGCGACGGCACGCGGAGCCGCCAGTCGGGCTCCGGCTCGGGCGCGACCGCCGGCGCCGGGATCTCCTCCTCCACCGCCGGCTCCTCCTCCGCCGCCGCGACGATGGGCGCGGGCGCGAAGTCCGGCCGCGGCTCCGGCAGCGGCGTCGGCTCCGGAGCGGGCTCCGGGATCGGCGTGGGCGTCGGCGCGGGCGCGGGCACGGGCGTCGGCTCGGGCACCGGCGTCGGCAGCGGCGTCGGGAGCGGCGTCTCCAGCCGCGCGGGCGTGGGCGAGGCGGCCGGCGTGGGGCGCCCGAGCGGCACGGGGCTCTGCGGCGTGTGCGGCCCGGGCGCCTCGGTGCCGAGCACTGTCGGGACGAGCGCGGCCAGCGCGGCGCGCAGCGCGTCGACGCCGCCGTGGTCCTCCAGCCGCAGCGCGCGGCACACCGCGCTCAGCGACGGCCAGCGGTCCGCGGGCGCCTTCGCCAGCATCCGCAGCACGGTCGCCTCCAGCTCCGCGGGCACGTCGGCGCGCTGCGCGCGGATCGGCGCGGGCGGCGTCCCGAGGTGCGCCTGCAGCACCTCGTACAGCGACCCCGCGAACGGCGGCTTCCCGACCAGCAGCTCGTACGCGACGGTGCCGAGCGAGTACTGGTCGGACGCGCTCGTGAGCGTCTCGACGCGCCACTGCTCGGGGCTCATGTAGCCCGGCGTGCCGATCGCGAAGCCGGTCTTCGTGAGCTGCTCGCTCTGCGCGACCTTGGCGATGCCGAAGTCGGTCACCGTCACGCCGCCGTGGCGGTCGAGCATCACGTTCGCGGGCTTCATGTCGCGGTGCACCACGCCGCGCTCGTGCGCGTAGTGCAGCGCGCGCGCGACCTGCTCCACCACGTAGCACGCGAGGTCGATCGGCAGCGCGCCGGTCGCGTGCAGCAGCTGCTCCAGCGAGCAGCCGTCGATGTACTTCATCACGAAGAAGCGCAGCCCCTGGCTCTCCTTCGCCCGGTACACCCGCACGACGTTCGGGTGGTCGTCGAGGTTCGCCGCGGTGCGCGCCTCCTGCAGGAAGCGCTGGGGCATCGTGTCGCGCGACGCCAGCTCGGGATACATCACCTTGATGGCGACGTAGCGCGCGAGCTCCAGGTCCCACGCGAGGTACACGGCGGCCATCCCGCCGTGGCCCAGCTCCCGGATGATGTCGTAGTCGCCCAGCGTCGCGCCGCGCAGCCGCCGCAGCAGGTGGTCGTCGCCCTTCACGGGCGCGTCCTCCTCCACCAGCGACTGCCCGCACACGGAGCAGAAGCGCGCGCGCTGCGCGGTCTCCGCGCCGCACTTGGGGCAGACGGTGGTGCTCAGCATGTACGCGTCGGGAAGCGGGCGACGGCCGTGCGCCAGGCGCTACGATGCGGGCCGGACCCGCCCCCGGCAAGACAGGCATGCGCCGGCTGGCGGGCGCGGGCGCGCGGGCGCACGTTTGCCGCCGCCTCTCCCTCCGCCCGAGCGCTCCGTGACGACCGCCCCGCTGACCGTCCGCGACCTGCACGATCTCGCCGCCGCGCGGCTGCCGCGCATGGCGTACGACTACTACGCCAGCGGCGCCGAGGAGGAGCACACGCTCGCCGGCAACGAGGCGGCCTGGGCGCGCGTGCGCCTGCGCCCACGCTGCCTCGTCGACGTCTCCACCCGCGACCTCGCGACGACGGTGCTCGGCCGGCGCGTGTCGATGCCGGTGCTCGTCGCGCCGACCGCGTTCCAGCGCATGGCGCACCCCGACGGCGAGCTCGCCACCGCGCGCGCCGCCGCGGCGACGGGCACCGTCATGACGCTCAGCACGCTCGCCACCGCGACGCTCGAGGACGTGGCCGGCGCGTACGACGCCGAGCGCGGCGCGATGGGCGGCCGCTGGTTCCAGCTGTACGTGTACCGCGACCGCGGCATCACCCGCTCGCTCGTCGAGCGCGCGGAGGCGGCGGGCTACGACGCGCTCGCGCTCACCGTGGACGCGCCGTTCCTCGGGCGCCGGCTGCGCGACGTGCGCAACGGCTTCGCGCTGCCGCCCGGGCTCTCGGTCGCGAACCTCGTCGGGCACGGCATGGGCGCGGTCGACGAGACGCGCGGCGACTCGGGGCTCGCCGCGTACGTGGCCGCGATGCTCGACCCGTCGCTCACCTGGCGCGACGTCGAGTGGCTGCGCTCCATCACGCGGCTGCCGGTGCTCGTGAAGGGCGTCGTGCGCGCCGACGACGCGCGGCTGGCCGCGGCGCACGGTGCGTCGGCGGTCGTCGTCTCGAACCACGGCGGCCGCCAGCTCGACGGCGCGATCGCCACCGCCGACGCGCTGCCCGAGGTGGTGGACGCGGCGCGCGACACGCTCGAGGTCTACGTCGACGGCGGCGTCCGCCGCGGCAGCGACGTGCTGCGCGCGCTGGCGCTCGGCGCCCGCGCGGTGCTCGTCGGGCGGCCGGTGCTGTGGGGGCTGGCGTGCGACGGCGCGGCCGGGGTCGCGTCGGCGCTGGGGATGCTGCGCGCGGAGCTCGACCTGGCGATGGCGCTCGCGGGGTGCGCGTCGGCGGACGCGGTGACACGCGACCTGGTGGTCAATGAACAGTAGTGTTCAATGAACTCTTGACAGCGGTGCCCGGAGGCGCCTATCGTCGCGGCAGGTCAGTGAACATCACTGTTCACTGAACCTTCCACCCCGACGAATCCTCGCCTCAGGAGGCGACCCCATGGCCACCCTGCAGCAGCTCCAGCTCCCCACGACGCGCTTCGACGGCTCCACCGGCCCGCGCATCGTCGGCCCCCGCGACGGGAAGTTCGTCGACCTGCGGTCCGTCGGCGTCCGCTTCATGGTCTGGGGCGCGGAGTCCGGCGGCGGCTTCTCGCTCGTCGAGCACCCGATCCCGCCGCGCACCCTCGTCGCCCCGCTCCACCTCCACGAGCGCGAGGACGAGTACAGCTACGTGCTCGAGGGCCGCATGGGCGCCCAGCTCGGCAACGACGTCGTCATCGCGGAGGCCGGCGACCTCGTGTTCAAGCCGCGCGGCCAGTGGCACACCTTCTGGAACGCCGGCGACACGCCCTGCCGCATCCTCGAGGTCATCTCGCCCGCCGGCTTCGAGCACTTCTTCAACGACCTGGGCGAGCAGATGGCCGCGGCCCAGGCGGTCAGCGTGGCGCAGCTGCCCGACCTCGGCGGCCTCGCGGCGCGCTACGGCCACTACTTCCAGCCCGAGAGCATCGAGCGGCTCTGCCGCGAGCACGGGCTCACCTACCCCGGGTGAGCCCGCCCCGCGCGTCGCGCGGCGCTAGCGCACGCTAGCGCACGCTAGAGCCGCGCGACGAGCGCCTGGCCGATCGCGAGGTCGCGCTGCGTCAGCTGGTGGCCGGCCGGCAGCCACTCCAGCGTCGTGTCCGCGCCGGCCTCGCGCAGCAGCTCGGCCAGCCGCTCCGCCTGCTCGCGCGACACGAGCGGATCCATCAGCCCGGCGGCGATCGTCACCACCGGCGGGGTCGCGCCGGCGGGCAGCGTGTGCGGCGTCTCCGGCTCGAACGGGACCATCGCCCGCAGCAGCAGCGCGCCGGCCAGCGATCCGGGCCGGCGGAGCAGCAGGCTGGCGGCGACGTTGGCGCCGTTCGAGAAGCCGACGGCCACCACGCGGTCGCGCGCCCGCCCGTGCTGCGCCGTCGCCCCGTCCACGAACTCGCCCAGCGAGGCCGTGCGCCGCGCGAGGTCCTCGAGGTCGAAGACGCCCTCGCGCAGCCGCCGGAAGAAGCGCGGCGCCCCGTGCTCCAGCACCTGCCCGCGCGGGCTGAGCACGGCGGCGCCGGGCGCCAGCGCGCGCGCCAGCGGCACCAGGTCGTGCTCGTCCCCGCCGGTCCCGTGCAGCGCGAGGATGGTCAGGTCGCTGCCGGCCTCGCCCTGCACGGGCGGCTCGTACCGGTACGCGAACCCGAACGCCTCCGCACTCGGCGCCCGCATCGATCCGGGAGCGGTCACGCGCGCACCTCCTCGGTGGTGCCCAGCACGGGCAGGTCGGCCTCGATGGCGGCGCGGTGCTGCTCGTACTGTGGCGGCAGTCGCAGCGCCTCGCCCAGGGACTCCAGCGGCTCGTCGATCAGGAAGCCGGGGCCGTCCGTGGCCAGCTCGAACAGCACGCCGCCCGGCGCCCGGAAGTAGACGGACTCGAAGTACTGCCGGTCCCGGACCGTCGTCGGCTGCAGCCCGGTCGCCGCGACGGCCGCGCGCATCGCGAGCTCCGCGGCCGCGTCGCCGACGCGGAAGGCCACGTGGTGCACCGAGCCGACGCCGTCGGCCGCGCCCCAGAAGCCCTGCACGTCGCGCACGTCCACGACCCGGCCCAGCGTCGCGTCGTCGGCGACGAAGCGGGTGGTCGCCCCGTCGGTCGCGGCGCGGCGCCAGCCCATCGGGCCGGCGAGCAGCCCGGCCTGGCCCTCCGCGTCCTCGACCCACAGGGTCACGCCGTACACGCCGCGGATCGCGTGCTCCGCCGGGACCGCGTCCGGGCCGGGCGCGCTCCACCCCGGCAGCGCGGCCGCGCGCGGGTCGGCCGCGAGCGCCAGCCGCATCCCGTCCGGATCGGTGAACGTCACGACCGTCTCGCCCTCGGCGCCGAAGCGGCGCTGGGGGAGCTCGTGCGGGACGTGGTGCGCCGACAGCCGGTCGAGCCACCACCCCAGCGACGCCGCGGGGATCGCGAGCGCGGTCTCGCCGACCTGGCCCGCGCCCAGCCGCCCCTTCCGGCCGGTCGGCCAGGGGAAGACGGTGAACAACGAGCCCGGCGTGCCGGTCTCGTCGCCGAAGTAGAAGTGGTACGCGCCCGGGTCGTCGAAGTTGACCGTGCGCTTCACCAGCCGCATGCCCAGCACGCCGACGTAGAAGTCGAGGACGCGCTGCGGATCGCCGGAGATGGCGGTGACGTGGTGGAGCCCCTGCGCCCGGACGGCGGGGCCGTCGGTCGCGGGAGTGGGGCGGGTCGTGTCGGTGGCGTCGGTCATCGGGTCCTCCGGTCAGGGCCGGCTGTTGTCTCAGTGCTAAGATAATGTACCCGACGCCCGGCGCAACGGTCCGCGCGTCCGCCGCGCTACCGCCTGCGGATCGGGTTGTCGATGTCCGCCGCGATCCGCCACGGCTGGCTGGCCGCCGACCGCCGGAGCGCGAGCACGAACTTCCCGCCGTCCGCCTCGCCGGGCGCGCTCGCGAACGCCCCGACGATCCAGCCCACCGTATCGGCCGTCGCGTACCCCAGCGCGCGCAGCGCCAGCGGCCCGCCCTGTCCGCGGTAGCCCTCGGCGATCGCGGCCCGGCCGCGCCGCGGCGGCGCCCCGTTGGCCAGCACGAACCCGTCCTCCGCGAACAGCGCCGCCAGCCCGTCGGCGTCGCGCGCGCTCCACGCGCGCTCGTAGTCCCGCAGCACGCGGTCCAGCTCCGGCGGCAGCGCCACGCTCGGCAGCGGCGCGGCCGGCGGGGCGGCGGCGGCGCCACCGGCCGGCGGCTGCGCGTCGCAGGCGCCGGGGACCAGCAGGAGCGCG
>CBHYLO010000331.1:0-5583 GCA_966128675.1 uncultured bacterium
GAGATGACTGCGGACTGCGGACGGCGGATCGAATGACCCGCAGCCCGCAGCTCGCAGTGTCGTGCTTAGCGCTTCGAGAACTGGAAGCGCTTGCGGGCCTTCGGACGGCCCGGCTTCTTGCGCTCGACCGCGCGGGCATCGCGCGTGAGCAGGCCGAGCTCACGGAGCTTCGGCTTGTACGACTCGTCCTGCTTGACGAGGGCGCGGGCGATGGCGAGGCGCAGCGCGCCGGCCTGACCGGTGACGCCGCCACCGTTCATGTTCGCCATCACGTCCCACTTGCCCAGGTTGTCCGTCGCCGAGAGCGGCAGCTGGATCGAGGAGACGAGCGTCGGGCGCGGGAAGTAGTCCCCGAGCGCGCGGCCGTTGATCTCCCACTTGCCCGAGCCGGGCTTCAGGTACACGCGGCAGACCGCTTCCTTGCGGCGGCCGATGGCGTGCAGGTTCGCGTCGGCCATGGGTTACTTCGCCTCGCCGTTGAAGGTCAGCGCCGTCGGCTGCTGCGCCGCGTGCGGGTGCTCGGTGCCGGGGAAGACGCGCAGCTTGCGGCGGATCTGCGTCCGCGCGAGCGTCGTCTTGGGCAGCATGCCGAACACGGCCTTCTCGATGACGCGCTCGGGGTGCTTCGCGATCATCGTGGCGAACGGCGTGAAGCGCTCGTGGCCCATGTAGCCGGTGTGGCGGAAGTACTGCTTCTGCTCCGCCTTTCGGCCGGTCACGCGCACCTTGCTGGCGTTGATCACGATGACGTGATCGCCGGTGTCCATGTGCGGCGTGAAGATCGGCTTGTGCTTGCCGCGGAGGATCTTCGCGACCTCCGAGGCGAGCCGGCCGAGGACCATGCCCTCGGCGTCGACGACGTACCAGCGCGGCTCGATGTCCGCGGGCGTCGCAGTGTACGTGGAACGCATCCTACCCCAATTGATCGAACGTGCGCGCCTCACCGGTGCGTCACGCAACCCGGGTCTCGGCCCCCACCGGTTCGGACGGCGGGCGTTTTCGTGCAGTCCCGCAACCTATCGGGGCCGTAAGTCCAAGTCAACCAACGCCAAAGCCCCCTGCACGCGCCCCCGCGGACGGCGTCCGTCAGGCCAGCTCCACCAGCAGCGCCCCCTTCTCGACCGCCGTGCCGGGCACCGCGTGGATGGCCGAGACCGTCCCGCCGGCCGGGGCCCGCAGCTCGTTCTCCATCTTCATCGCCTCCATGACGACGAGGCCCTGCCCCGCTGCGACCTGGTCGCCCACCTGGACCGCGACGCGGACCACCAGGCCCGGCATCGGCGCCACCAGCGGCGCGGGGCCGGCCGCGGCGGCCGAGGCGGCCGAGAGGTCGCGGATCGTCCGCGTCCGCTCGTCGAGCGCCTCGACGTCGAAGCGCCGCCCGTCGAGCGAGAGGGCGTAGCGGCCACGCACGTCGCCGCGGCGGGCCACCAGCCGGTAGACCCGGTCGCCGATGGTCAGCAGGCTGACCGGCGTCCCCTCGACGTCGACCAGGTGGGCGTGCAGCACCTCGTCGCCGACGCGCACCTCGTCGCCCGAGAGCTCCACGGCGACGCGCTCGCCGTCGATGTCGACCACGTACTTCATGCGGATGGCTCCGGGGACTGGGAGGCGGGGACGAGCTCGACGAGCGTCTCGACGTGCGCGGTCTGCGGGAACATGTCGAAGGGCTGGACGCGGCGGACGGCCCACGACGGCAGGCGCGCGAGGTCGCGCGCGAGCGTCGCAGGGTTGCAGCTGACGTAGAGCAGCGCGCGGGGCGCCGGCCCGCTGCCGTGCAGCGCGGCTTCGAGCGTGGCCGTCACCTGCGCGTCGAGCCCCGCCCTCGGCGGGTTCACGATCACCAGCTCGGCCGGCAGCGCGTCCGGGAGGGCGTCCTCCACGCGCGCCGCGACCGCGCGCGAGCCCGCGGGCAGCCGGGACGCCGAGTAGGCGGAGGCTTCGGCGTCGAGCTCGATGGCCACGACGCGCGCGCCGTCGGCGGCCAGCCGCAGCGCCACGTCGCCGGCGCCGGCGTAGGCATCCACGACGGTGCGCGGCGCGTGCGCCCGCGCCGCGTCCACGACGGCGTCCGCGAGCAGCGCGCCCACCTGCGGGTTCACCTGCACGAACGAGGCGCCCGGCGCGGCGTCGGCGCGGCGGTCGCGCATCAGGCGGCGACGCGACGCGCTCGCGGGCTGCCACCAGAGCGCGGCGATCGCCGGCACCGCGTCGAGGAAGCGCTCCGCCGTCGGCCAGCGCTCGCCGCCCTCCAGCGTGAACGCGACCGACCCGTCGTCGAGCAGGCGGACGGCCCCGCGCAGCTCGCGCGCGTCGCGCGGCAGCAGCTCGCCAGCGGCGAGGATCGCGCGCCACGCCTCGACGACGCGCTCGTCGGTGATGGGGCAGTCCTGCAGCGCGAACACCGCATCCGGATCGTCGAACTCGCGCAGCCCCGCGATCCAGGCGCCGCCGCGGCGACGCAGCGCGAGCGTCAGCTTGCGCCGGTAGCGCCACGCGCGCGGACTCGCGACCACCGGGGGCACCGCGACGTCGCGCCGTGCGATGCGCGACAGCGAGTCCTCGACGATGCGCCGCTTGGCCTCGTGCTGCGCGTCGAGCGCGAGGTGCTGCAGCTGGCACCCGCCGCAGCGGTCGCGCACGTAGTGCGGGCACGGCGGCGCGACGCGCGCGGGCGACGGCGCGACGACCGCCTCCAGCACGCCGCGCGCGAAGCGCCCGGCCGACTGCAGCCGCGCGCGCACGACGTCGCCCGGCGCGGTGCGCGGCACGAACGCGACCATCCCCTCCGCGCGCCCCACGCCGTCGCCACCCGCGGCGATGGAGTCGATGGTCAGCTCCACCAGCGCCGCGGGCGGACGCGGGGCCGCGCCGCCGTCGCGGCGCGGCACGGGACGCCCCGCGCGGCGGCCGCCCGGTCCTCGCGGCCTCACCATCCGCTCACCGCCGCCTCATCGCGTGCGCAGGCCGTCCAGGCGCGCGGCCTGACGCCACGCGTCCGCGGACGCCGCCGGCGGCGCGCCGTTCGAGCCGGCGGTGGCCGGCGCCGCGCCCGACACCGCGGGACGACGCCCGGCGCGATCGCGGTCGGCGACGAGCGCCGCGGCGATGGCCGCGATGCGGCGCTCGTCCGCGCTCGCCGGCGCGCCGACGATCTCGGGCAGGTTCTGCTCCAGCCACTGGATCGAGATGTCGCCGCGGCGGAAGTCGTCGTGCTCCATGACGCGCAGGTGGAAGTCGCGCGACGTCTCCACGCCCTCCACCGTCAGCTCCAGCAGCGCGCGGTGCATGCGCGCGATCGCCAGCTCGCGCGTCCGCGCGTGCACGATGAGCTTCGCCAGCATCGGGTCGTAGAACAGCCCGACCTCGCTGCCCGTCTCGATGCCGCCGTCCCAGCGCACGCCCGGCCCGCTCGGCAGGTGGAGGTAGTGGATGCGGCCCGTGCTCGGCAGGAACCCGTTCGCGGGATCCTCCGACGTGATGCGGCACTCGATCGCCCAGCCGCGCGGCACCAGGTCCTCCTGCACGAACGGCAGGCGCTCGCCCGCGGCGACGCGCAGCTGCCACTGCACCAGGTCGACGCCCATCACCAGCTCGGTGACCGGATGCTCGACCTGGATGCGCGTGTTCATCTCCAGGAAGTAGAAGTTGCCGTCGCGGTCGAGCAGGAACTCGCACGTGCCCGCGTTGACGTAGCCGGCGGCGCGCGCCGCCGCGACCGCCGCCGCGCCCATGCGCGCGCGCCGGTCGGGCGTCACCGCGACGCTCGGCGCCTCCTCGATCATCTTCTGGTGGCGGCGCTGCACGCTGCACTCGCGCTCGCCCAGGTGCAGCATGTTGCCGTGCGTGTCGCCGAGCACCTGGATCTCGACGTGGCGCGGGCCCTCGATGTACTTCTCGACGTAGACCGCGTCGTCGCCGAAGCTGTTCTTCGCCTCGCGCTGCGCGGCGGCGAGCGCGCCCGCCACCTCGTTCGGCGCTCGCACGACGCGCATCCCCTTCCCGCCGCCGCCGGCCGCCGCCTTCAGCAGCACCGGGTAGCCGAACGACTCCGCGATGCGCGCCGCCTCCTCCGCGTCGCGCAGCGGCTCCGTGGTGCCGGGGACGACGGGCGTGCCGGCGCGGATGGCCAGCTGCCGCGCGGCCGTCTTGCTGCCCATCGCCTCGATCGCCTCCGCGGGCGGGCCCACGAACACGAGCCCCGCGTCGCGCACCGCGCGCGCGAACCACTCGCGCTCGGAGAGGAAGCCGTAGCCCGGGTGGATGGCCTCCGCGCCCGTGCGCTGCGCGGCCTCGATCAGGCGGTCGCCCAGCAGGTAGCTCTGCGCCGACGGCGGCGGGCCGACGTGCACCGCCTCGTCGGCCTCGCGCACGTGCGGCGCGCGCGCGTCGGCGTCGCTGTACACCGCGACGGTGCGCACGCCCAGCTCCTGGCACGCGCGGATGACGCGCAGCGCGATCTCGCCGCGATTGGCGACCAGCACTTTCGAGAACATGGGCTCCTCTACCGCTCGGCGCTCCGCGCTCGGCGCTCGCGTCGCTGCCGGGACGGAGCGAGCGCCGAGCGCGGAGTGCCGGGCGAGATGAGATGGACGTGCATCAGAGTGGCAGGTTGCCGTGCTTCTTGGGCGGATTGCGATCGCGCTTGCCCTGGAGCGTCTCCAGCGCGTCGATCAGCCGCGGGCGCGTGTCGCGCGGGTCGATCACGTCGTCGACGTAGCCGCGCGCGGCCGCCACGTACGGGTTCGCGAAGCGCTCCGTGTACTCGGCGACCTTCTCGTCCATCGCGGCGGCCGGATCGTCGCTGGCCGCGATCTCCTTGCGGTAGATGATCTCGACGGCGCCCTTGGGGCCCATCACCGCGATCTCCGCCGTCGGCCACGCGACGTTGAAGTCGCCGCGGATGTGCTTGGAGCTCATGACGTCGTACGCGCCGCCGTACGCCTTGCGCGTGATGACCGTCAGCTTCGGCACGGTCGCCTCGCAGTACGCGTAGAGCAGCTTGGCGCCGTGCTTGATGATGCCGCCGTGCTCCTGCGTGAGGCCCGGCAGGAACCCCGGCACGTCCTCGAACGTCACGAGCGGGATGTTGAACGCGTCGCAGAAGCGGATGAAGCGCGCCGCCTTGAGCGAGGCCGCGATGTCGAGCACGCCCGCGAGCACGGCCGGCTGGTTGGCGACGATGCCCACGCTGAAGCCGCCGAGGTGCGCGAAGCCGCACACGATGTTCGGGGCGTACGCGGGCTGCACCTCGTAGAAGTCGCCGTCGTCGATCACCCGGCGGATGACGTCGTGGATGTCGTACGGCTTGTTCGGGTGGTCCGGCACGACGTCCAGCAGCGCCTCGTCGCGGCGCTCGCGCGGGTCGGTGCCCCGCCCGCGCGGCGGGTCCGCCATGTTGTTGCTCGGCACGTACCGGAACAGGTCGCGGATCGCGGCCAGCGACGCCAGCTCACTGTCGTGCACGAAGTGCGCGACGCCCGAGGTGCCCGCGTGCGTGTCGGCGCCGCCCAGCTGCTCCATCGTCACGTCCTCGTGCGTCACCGTCTTCACGACGTTCGGGCCGGTGACGAACATGTACGA
>CBHYLO010000332.1:0-5565 GCA_966128675.1 uncultured bacterium
GCCGCCACCACCGCCGCCCCCGCCGCCGCGCCCCCACTGCCAGCGCCACGCGGCGTCGAGCACGCGGCGGTAGTAGCCGTCGGGCTGCATGGCGTCGTCGACCTTCCGCACCGCCTCGGCGACCAGCTCCGCCGAGCCGACGAACTGGTTCACCGCCGCCAGCAGCTTCGCGCCCGTGCGCAGCCCCTCCGCGCCCGAGAGCCGCACGGGCCCCAGCTCGTGCGCGATCTCCAGCTGCCACGGCTCGCCGCGCTCGGGCCGCACCAGCTGCGCCGACGCGAGGTGCCGCCGCCGCAGGATCGCCGTGTCGGCGCCGGGGTGGGCGCCCGGGTGGGCGGCGGTCGCGTCGCGGGGCACGATGGCCAGCACGCGCTCCGCGCGCTTGCCGGGGCCCGAGAGCCCGGCCGTCAGCCGCAGCACGCGCTCCTCGTCCGGGACCAGGCGATCGGTGGCGTGCAGCCAGCGCAGCGCGTGCGCGCCCGCGCCCAGCAGCGCGGTCGTCGCCCGCATCACCGTGTCGCGGCGCGGCGTCCGCCGGCGCAGGAGCCGCGCGCCGTAGCGCCACACGGCCACCTCGGGGCGGAGCGCCGGGCCGATGCGCACCAGCTCCGTCCCGTCGGGCAGCCCGGCGAGGCCGACGTTGTCGGTGCCGTAGCGCTGGTGCGCGGCGCGGAAGCGGCGCTCGCACTCCTCCATCGCCTCCCACCGATCGTCGACGGGCGCGAGGTTCCACCGGCCGCACCGCACGCACACCGCCCACAGGCGGCCGCGCGCCCGGTCGAAGGCCAGCCGCCGGCCGACGGGAAACGTCGCCAGCGCGTCGTTGCGGCCCAGCGGCGCCAGGCAGTGGATGCAGGTGCTGTACATGTCAGCCCCGGACTGCAAATCAGGGACGCGCGCGATCTGGACGCGCGGCGGGCCGAGGCCGCCGCCGTCCTACCGCGACCGTCGCCCGCTGTCCGGCAGACTGTAAGTCACGCGCCCCGCCTCGTCCAGGAAGTCGAGGCTCGCGCGCCCCAGCGAGTCCACCACCAGCCGGATGCGCGGCTTCCCCGAGCGGTCGGAGAGGTTCACGAGCGCGCTCTTCGCCACGTCGCGCCCCACGTAGACGCGCTGCGCGAACAGCGGCTGGCCGTCGCGCGGCTCCTGCCACTTCCGCAGCGCCTCCGTGCGCGCCGCCCCCTCGGGCAGCTTCATGATCGAGTCCCGCTCGGCCACCAGGTCGTAGATGTCGACGTCGGCGCGGTCGGCGACCGTGAAGCCCATGCGGCGCTGCCCGTTCTGGTCGGCGTACTGCAGGTAGAGCACCTGGTCCTGGTTGTACTGGTCGAACGACATCCCCACCGACGACTGGAACTTGCCGTCGGGCCCGCGGCGCCCGGTGAAGGTGAGGCCGCCGTTCTCGGTCCCCTCGTCGTTGAAGAAGATGATCCCCGGCCGCGTGCCGCCCGCGTAGCCGAACGGCTTCCCCTTGTAGATCGGGCCGATGGAGCGCGGGCGGTTGGAGATCACCATCCGCAGCTTCCCGTCGGGCTCCACGACGTTGATGCGCTCGACGTCGATCTCGGTGAAGCGCTGCTTGGCCGGCTGCCCCGCCCGCGTGAACGCCGCGAGGCCGAGGACGAGCAGCAGGGTCGTGGAGACGAGGGTGTAGGCGCGCAGGAAGCGGAGCTGCCGGGCGATGCCGGCGTCCAGGGACGTGCTCATGGGGAGACTCGGCTGGAGGGAAGGGACGGGACGTCCGTCGACTGCACGCGGGCGGCGGCGCCATCATACCATCGGGGCCGGTGGTATGGATCGTCGTCCGCGCGCGTGTGAGGGGCGTGCCCCGCCCGCCACGCCACCTCGCCCACCTCCACGGGAGTTCCCACGTGCGCCGTCCCGCGCTCCTCTCGCTGCTGCTCGCCGCGTCCGCCGCGGGCGCGCAGCCGCCCGCCCCATCCGCCCGGCGCCCCATGACGCCCGACGACGTGATGGAGCTGCGCGCCCTCGGCACGGTCGCGCTGTCGCCGGACGGCCGCCTGGTCGCGTACACGGTGAGCGCGTGGGAGCATCCCAACGCGCCGCGCAACGCCGCGCCCGGCGACACCGCGCGCGGCGACCGCCACGAGGTGCGCTCGCACGTCTGGCTGGTGCCGGCCGCGGGCGGCGCGCCGCGCCAGCTGACCTTCGGCGAGCGCGGCGAGTCGTCGCCCGCCTGGTCGCCCGACGGGAAGACGCTGGCCTTCGTCACCGCGCGCCCCGCGCCCGGCGCGCCCGCCGGCGAGGAGCCGCGCCCGCAGGTCTGGCTGCTCCCGCTCGACGGCGGCGAGCCCACGCCGCTGACGCAGGCGCGCGACGGCGTGTCGAGCTTCGCCTGGTCGCCCGACGGCGCGCGCGTCGCCTACCTGAGCGCCGACACGCTGCCGCGGGCCGAGGACGCGAGGACGCGCCGCCGCGACGACGCGCAGGTCTACGAGTCCGGCTTCCGCCTCGCGCACCTCTCGGTGATCGACGTCGCCACGCGGCGCGCGACCGAGGTCGCGCACGGCGACTTCACCGTGCGCAACGCGCCCAGCTGGTCGCCCGACGGCGCGCGCCTCGCCTTCGGCGCCTCGCCGACGCCGATGCTGCGCGACATCCGCGGCGACGTGTACCTCGTCACCCTCGCCACGAAGCAGCTGGAGCGCGTCGCGCCGGCGCCGCACGCGCCCACCGCGGAGCTGGCGCGGCCCGTGTGGTCGCCCGACGGCCGCACCATCGCCTACACCATCGAGCCGCAGAGCGACTCCACGCCCGAGGGCATCGCGCTCGCCGCGCTCGGCAACGGCCGCCTGGTGCTGTACGACGTGGCGACGAAGCGGACGCGCGAGGTCCGCGACCCGAAGCTCGACGTCGAGCTGGGCGCGCCGCAGTGGACGCCGGATGGCAGGCGCCTGCTCTTCGTGACCGGCGAGCGCGCGTACCAGAGCGTCTGGCAGTACGACGTCGCGGCGGGGACGTTCGCGCGCCTCGCCAACGGATTGCTGCTGCGCGGGCTGTCGCTGGCGCGCGACGGGAGGACGGTCGCGTACGCGCTCGAGACGTCGGCGTCGCCCGCGGACCTGCACGTCGGCGACCTCACGTTCCGGGCGCCGCGCCGCCTCACGACCCTCAACCCGCAGCTCGCCAGCTTCGCGCTCGGCGAGACGGAGGTCGTGACGTGGACCAGCAAGGACGGCACGCCGGTCGAGGGCGTGCTGCTCAAGCCCGTGGGCTACACGCCCGGCACACGCTACCCGCTGCTGGTCGAGGCGCACGGCGGGCCCACGGGCGCGACCACCGCCGGCTTCAAGGGCTCGTCGTCGTCGCCGGGGCAGGTGTGGGCCGGGCGCGGCTGGGCGGTGCTCTATCCCAACCCGCGCGGCTCGACCAACTACGGCGAGAAGTTCATGCGCGCCAACATCGGCGACTGGGGCGGCGGTGACTACCAGGACATCATGACCGGCGTCGACGCGCTCATCCAGCGCGGCATCGCGGACTCGTCGCGCATGGCGTTCCAGGGGTGGAGCTACGGCGGCTACCTCACCGCGTGGACGGTCACGCAGACGGATCGCTTCAAGGCGGCGCGCATGGGCGCGGGGATCAGCGACCTCGTGAGCATGTACGGCACGACCGACATCCCCGGCTACCTGCGGCTCTTCTGCCCCGGCGCGACGACGCGCGAGCGCGTGGACTGCGAGCTCGCGCGCTCGCCGCTGACGCACGTCGACCGGGTGAAGACGCCGCTCCTCATCCTCCACGGCGCGAACGACCAGCGCGTGCCGCCCGGCCAGGCGATGCAGTACTTCCGCGCGCTGCGCGACCGCGGCCGCCCGGTGGAGCTGGTGCTCTACCCGCGCGCGGGGCACGGGCTGAGCGAGTGGTACCACCAGCTGGACAAGATGCGGCGCGAGTACGACTGGATCGCGCGCTACACGCTCGGCGCGGCCACCAAGCCGACGGCGGCGCGATGAGGGCCGTGTCGATCGTCGCGCGCGCGCTCGTCGCGCTGTCGCTCGCCGCCTCGGCGCTCGCGGCGCAGCCGTCGCGCTTCGAGGTCACCGTCGCGCCCGAGGCGCACCGCGGGCCGCTCACCGGGCGGCTGGTGGTCTTCGTGTCGAGGGTGGGCGAGCCCGAGCCGCGGCTGCAGCTCTCGCCGGTGGGGCCGGCGATCTTCGGCGTCGACCTGGAGCAGCTCCCGGCGGGCCGCGCCGCGGTCGTCGACACGGGCGCGGCGTCGCATCCCATCGCGCTCGCCGCCCTGCCGCCGGGCGAGTACTACGTGCAGGCCGTCGTCAACGTCTACGAGCAGGCGCGCCGCAGCGACGGGCACACGATCTGGGTGCACCTCAACGACGGGACGCAGGAGTTCTTCACCGTCGCCAGGGGGAACCTGTACGGCGACGTGCAGCGCGTGCGCCTCGGCGACGGCGGGACGGTGCGCCTCGCGGTGACGAAGGTGATCCCCGCGACGCCGCGCCCCGCGGACACCGAGTGGGTGAAGCGCGTCAGCATCCAGAGCCGCAAGCTGACCGCGTTCTGGGGCCGGCCGATCCACATCCACGCGACGGTGCTGCTGCCGAAGGGCTACGCCCAGCGCACGGACGTGCGCTATCCGACCGTCTACACGCTCGGGCACAGCGTGCCGTTCGGCTTCCGGGCCGACTCCACGGGCGTGCGCAACCTCGGGCGCATCAACCCCGTGACGGGCGTCGAGACGGGCTACGACTTCTACCGCGCGTGGACGTCGGACTCGTTCCCGCGCGTGATCGCGGTCAGCCTCGAGCAGCAGACGCCGTACTTCCCCGACGGCTACTCGGTCAACTCGGCCAACAACGGCCCGTACGGCGACGCGGTGATGGAGGAGGTGATCCCGGAGCTGGAGCGGCGCTTCCGCATGATCGCCAAGCCGTACGCGCGCCACCTGGAGGGCGCGTCGACCGGCGGCTGGCAGACGCTCGCGCTGCAGCTGCAGCACCCGGACGACTTCGGCGGCGCGTGGGTGCTCAACCCCGACCCGATCGACTTCCGCCGCTGGCAGCAGACCGACATCTACGCCGACACGAATGCGTTCGTGCTGCCCACGGGGCCGTTCACGACGACGGAGCGCCCGTTCCGCCGCACGACGGAGGGCCAGGTGGCGTGGACCGCGCGCGACCTCAGTCGCTTCGAGGCGGTGCTCGGCAGCCGCGGGCGCTCGGGCTACCAGCAGGAGGCGTGGGAGGCGATCTACGGCCCGGTCGGCGCCGACGGCTATCCGAAGCCGCTCTGGAACCGCCGCACCGGCACGATCGACCGCGAGGTCGCGACGTACATGCGCGAGCACGGCTACGACCTGCGCGAGTACGCGCAGCGCAACTGGGGGACGCTGGGGCCGAAGCTCGCGGGCAAGCTGCACTTCTTCACCGGCGAGATGGACGACTTCTACCTCAACCTCGCGGTCTACCGCTTCGAGGACTTCCTGAAGGCGACGACGAGCCCGAAGTCCGACGCCGACTTCACCTGGAACCGCCCGATGAAGGGCCACAGCTCGCACGCGTGGACGTGGGCGGAGTTCGTGCGGCT
>CBHYLO010000333.1:0-5498 GCA_966128675.1 uncultured bacterium
GAGCGCGACCCTCGTCACCGACCCCGCGATCGGCGCGGGCGTCGCGCTGGACGCCTCGGGGCTGCACCTGGGGCCCGACGCCGTCGGGGGTCCCGCCTCCGCGGAGGAGGTCACGGAGGTGCTGCGCGCGGCGCACGCGGCGCGCACGCCGGTCACCGCCGCCGGCGCGCAGACGAGCTACGTCGGCGGCTCGATCGCCGACCGCGGCGTCGTGCTGTCGCTGCGCGCGCTGGACCGCGTGATCGACCTCGACCCGGCGGCGTGCACGATGCGCGTGCAGCCCGGCGCGCTGCTGGGCGACGTGAAGCGGGCGGCCGCCGCGCACGGCCTCCTCTTCGCCCCCGATCCCACGAGCGAGGAGGAGTCCACGCTCGGCGGCGCGATCGCCTGCGACTCCAGCGGCGCGCGGTCGCTGAAGTACGGCGCGACGGGCCCGCACCTGCGCGCGCTCACCGTGGCGCTGGCCGACGGCACCGTGATGGAGGTGCGGCGCCCCGCGATGGAGAAGAACGTCGCCGGCTACGGCCCCGTGCACGACATGCTCGACTGGTTCGTGGGCAGCGAGGGCACGCTCGGCGTCGTGCTGGAGGCGGAGCTGCAGCTGCTCCCGCTGCCGACCGCGGTCACGGGGCTCGGCATCCCGTTCCGCAGCGCTGGCGACGCGCTGGCGTTCATCGCCGCGGCGCGCACCGCGCGCGACGCCGGCGCGGAGGGCGTGAACCCGCGCTGCCTCGAGTACCTGGACGAGAAGGCGTTCGCGATCGCGCGCGAGTTCGTCGGTGGCAGCTGGGCGACCGACGCGCGGGCGTACGTCTACACCGAGGAGGAGGCGTTCGGCGATCCCTCGCTTCGCTCGGGACAGGCTAGCTCCGAGGAAATCAGCCTTGATGCGTGGCTGGCGCTCGCGGAGGCGCACGGCGCGCTGACCGACGACATCCAGGTGTTCGAGGGCGAGGCCACGCTGCGCGACGCGCGGCGCATGCGGCACGCCGTCCCCGCGACGCTCAACGAGCGCGCCGCGCGCTACCGCGCCGACGGCGGCCGCAAGGTCTCGACCGACTGGGCGGTGCCGTACCGCCGCCTGCACGAGGCGCTGCAGGCCGCCGACGCGATCGCCGCGACGTTCGGCGTGGCGCCGGTGGCGACCTTCGGCCACGCCGGCAGCGGCCATCCGCACCAGCACTTCCTCGCCCGCGACGCGCACGAGCTGGAGACCATCGAGCGCGCCGTGGACGCGACGCTGCGCCACGTGCTGACGATGGGCGGCACGGTCGCGGCGGAGCACGGGATCGGGAAGCTCAAGCGCCGCTGGCTGCCGCTGCAGCTCTCCCCGGCGCAGCTGGGCATCATGCGGGCGGTGAAGCGGGAGCTGGATCCGCTCGGGCTCCTCGCGCCGGGAAACGTCTTCGCTCCGTGAGCTGCGGACGGCGGGCCGCGGATTCGAAGCCCGCAGTCCGCAATCCGCCGCTCCTTCCACGAGATCGCATGCCGAGATTCGCCTCCCTGTTTCTGGATGTGGATTCCACCCTCGCCGGCGTCGAGGGCATCGACTTCCTCGCCCAGCGCCGCGGCCCCGACGTCGCGGCGCGCGTCGCCGAGGCGACCGACCGGGCGATGCGCGGCGAGATCACGCTCGACGCCGTCTACGGCGAGCGCATGGCGCTGGTGCGCCCCGGGCGCGACGACCTGATCGCGCTCGCGCGTGCCTACGCCGACGCGCTCGCGCCCGACGCCGTCGAGGCGATCGCGTTCCTCCGCCGCGTCGGCGTGCACGTCGCGCTCGTGAGCGGCGGCATCCGGCAGGCGATCCTCCCGGTGGCGCGCGAGCTGGGCTTCGCGCTCGACGACGTGCACGCCGTGGACGTCGTGCTCGACGGCGGCGGCGGCTACTGGTCGTACGACGCGGGATCGCCGCTGACGCGGCAGGACGGCAAGCGCGACGTCGTCGCCGCGGCGCTCGCGGGCGGCGTCGCGCGCCCCGCGCTCGCCGTCGGCGACGGCTCCACGGACGTCGCCATGCGCGACGCCTGCGATGCGCTCGCCGCGTTCACCGGCTTCGCGCGCCGCGACGTCGTCGTGCGCGCCGCCGACCACGAGGTGGCCTCGTTCGAGGACCTCGTCGCGCTCATCATGGACGAGGAGACCACGGCATGACCAGCACCGCGATGCCCGCCACCACCTTCGGCACCTTCTTCCTGCCCGGCCCCACCGAGGTGCGCCCCGAGGTGCTGCAGGCGATGACGCGCCCGATGATCGCGCACCGTGGGAAGGAGTTCGAGGCGATGTTCGCGCGCATCCAGGAGGGGCTGCGCGAGGTGTTCGGCACGACGCGCCCGGTGTTCGTCAGCTCGTCGTCGGCGACGGGGCTCATGGAGGCGTCGGTGCGCTGCGCGCCAGCGGGGCCGATCCTCTCCGTCGTCAACGGCGCGTTCAGCGAGCGCTTCGCGCAGATCGTCCGCAACACGGAGCGCGAGCTCGACGTGCTCGACGTCGCGCCGGGCCAGGTCGCGACGCCCGACGACGTGGCCGCGCGGCTGCGCGCGCGCCGCTACGCCGCGATGACGGTCGTGCACTCCGAGACGTCCACCGGCGCGCTCACCGACGTGCGCGCGATCCGCGCCGTCGCCGCCGACGCCGGCGTGCCGTGCCTGGTGGACAGCGTCACCGGCGTCGGCGGCGCCGAGCTGCGCTTCGACGACTGGTCGCTGGACTTCGCGCTCACCGGCTCGCAGAAGGCGCTGGCGATGCCGCCGGGGCTCGCGTTCGCGGTCGCGTCCACCGGCTACATGGCGACGGCGCCGCAGGCGCGCGGGCGCGGGCTCTACTTCGACCTCGTCGAGTTCGAGGAGTACGCCAAGAAGCACCAGACGCCCAACACGCCCGCGACCTCGCTGCTCTACGCGGCCGAGGTGCAGCTCGCGCACCTGCGCGCGGAGACGATGCCGGCGCGCTGGGCGCGCCACGCCGCGATGGCCGCGCAGACGCACCGCTGGGTCGACGAGCGCGCGGCGCGCTTCGGGATCGGGATCCTCGCGCCCGCGGGCCATCGCTCGCCGACGGTGACCGCGGTGACGGTGCCCGACGGCATCACCGGCGACGACGTCGTGCGCGCCGTGAAGGCGCGCGGCTTCACCCTCGGCAGCGGCTACGGCAAGGTGAAGGCGCGCACGTTCCGCGTGGGCCACATGGGCGACCACACGGCCGACCGGCTCGCGCTCTGCCTCGACGCGACCGAGGACGCGCTCGCGGAGCTGCTGGGGCGCTGACGAATCAGCCGACGCCTGCCGTCTCGCGGACCACGCGGAGCGGCGGGTTCTCCGTCCACTCGACGCGGGCGTACAGCTCGCGCAGGGCGATCGACGCGCCGATGGACGCGAGGTCGAGCGTCGCATCGAGGCCCGAGACCTCGGTCAGGATCCAGCGGCCGCCCTCGCGCTCGAACACCTCGACGTGCGGGCGGTCTTGCGCGACGAGCACGTAGGTGCGCAGCGATTCGAGCTCGCGGTAGAGCGCGAACTTCTCGCCTCGATCGTAGGCAGCCGTCGATGGCGAGAGCACCTCGGCGATCAGCGTCGCGTCGAGCAGCGTATCACGGCGCTCATCGTCATAGCGCACCGGCCCGCACCGCACGAACACGTCGGGGTAGGTGTAGAGGCCGTTCGCCAGGACCCTCAAACGTAGGATCGTGATGAACGCCTCGCAGTCGCGCCCGACCTGTGCGTTGAGCGCCGCCCCGAGGTTGAGGACCAGGCGGGCATGGTTGGGCGAGCCTCCCGTCATGGCGTAGATCCGCCCACGGTAGTACTCGCTCCGCGTCTCCGACGCCCGCTCGCGACGCAGGTACTCCTCGGGCGTGATGTACGGCTCCGGAGTCGTCATGGCTCCACCATACGCTCGGCCGCGCCCTCCCGGCAACTCGGCCGGGGCATCAGCGATACGGCGGCGGCGCGGGTGCGACGACGACCGTGTCCCCGCTCAGCCGGAACCGCCCCTCCAGCGTCGCCGCCGAGCTGCCGCCCGCCCACACGGTGAACGTCCCCGGCTCCACCACGCGCCGCAGGTCGAGCCCGGTGAACGCCAGGTGCTCCGGCCGCAGCGTGAAGCGCACCGTCTTCCGCTCGCCGGCGGCCAGCGTCACGCGCTGGAACCCCTTCAGCTCGCGCACCGGGCGCGTGACGCTCGCCGCGTCGTCGCGCACGTACAGCTGCACCACCTCGTCGCCCGGTCGCTGCGACGTGTTGGCGACCGTCACGCTCACCACCAGCGAATCCGCCGTGCGCCCCTCCGCCGGCAGCTGCAGGTCCGAGTACGCGAACGTCGCGTAGCTCCGCCCGAAGCCGAACGGATACAGCGGCGTCCACGGCAGGTCGATGTACTTGCTCGTGTAGTGGTTGCTCGCGGCGGCGGGACGGCCGGTGTTCTTGTGGTTGTAGTAGATCGGCACCTGCCCCGTCGCGCGCGGCACCGTCACCGGCAGGCGCCCGCCCGGGTCCGCGTCGCCGCGCCCCACGTCGGCCAGCGCGTTCCCGTGCTCGACGCCGAGGAACCAGCTCTCGACGAGCGCGGGCATGCTGTCGGCGAGCCACGGCACCGCGAGCGGGCGCCCGTTCAGCAGCACCGCCACGACCGGCTTGGAGGGGCTCGCCGCGCGCGCCGCGCGCAGCACGGTGCGCGCGAGCGCCAGCTGCGCCCCCGGCAGCTCGATCGACGCCCGGCTCGACGCCTCGGCGCTCATGTCCTGCCGCTCGCCGAGCACCAGCACCACCGCGTCGGCGCCGCGCGCGGCGGCGCGCGCGGCGGCGAAGCCGGTCGTGTCCATCGTGTCGGCGGGCGCGCCGCGGACGTGCGTGATGCGCGCGTTCGGCAGCGCGCGCCGCAGCCCGGCGAGCGGGCTCACGACGTCCTCGGGCTTCCCCGCGCCCCACCAGTTGCCGAGCGCCGACTTCGGGTCGTCGGCCAGCGGGCCGATGACGGCGACCGAGCGGAGCGACTTGCGCAGCGGCAGCGTCGGCGCGGCGCCGCTCGTCCGGTTCTCGAGCAGGACGATGGCGTTGCGCGCGATCTCGCGTGCCGCGCGCCGGTGCTCGGCCGTGAGCAGCACGCGCCGCTCGCGCGCGCTGTCGCTGAAGCGGTACGGGTCGTCGAACAGCCCGAGCGCGTGCTTCACGCGCAGCAGCCGCACGACCGCCGAGTCGATGGCCGCCTGCGGCACGCGTTCCGCGCGGACCTCGGCCGCGAGCGTGTTGCGGTACAGGGTGCTCGACATCTCGACGTCGACGCCCGCGCGGATGGCGCGCCCCGCGACCGTGGCGGAGTCGCCCAGCCCGTGCGGGATCAGCTCGGCCACGCCGGTCCAGTCGCTCACCACCAGCCCGCCGAAGCGCCACCGGTCGCGCAGCACGTCCTGCAGCAGCCAGCGGCTGGCGTGGGGGGGCGGGGGGGCCCGCGCGCTTGCCGCGGCCCAGGCCGGCGCCCCCGCCGCGCGGGCGGGGCGCGCG
>CBHYLO010000334.1:0-5470 GCA_966128675.1 uncultured bacterium
GGGGGGGTGGCGCTGCGTGGGCTGGGTGGGGGCGTGCGGGGGCTGGGGGGGGGGGGCCCCCCCGTGCGCCGTTCCGCCCCCTCGCGCCCCGCCGCCGTGCCCGCCGCCCGTCCGTCGTCCGACCTCCCTCGCCGCTGGGCGCAGCTCGTCCTCGGCCTGTTCGGCTGGGGCGCCTCCGTGGTGCTCATGCTGCGCAGCGGCCTCGGCGTCGGCCCGTGGGACGCGTTCCATCAGGGGCTGCACCTCGAGCTCGGCATCGGGATCGGCACGGCGAGCATCGCGGTCGGCCTGCTGATCGTCGTGCTCTCGCTGCCGCTCGGGCTGCGGCCGGGGCCCGGGACGCTCGCGAACATGGTGCTCGTCGGCCTGTTCACCGACCTGCTGCTGCCGGTGGTGCCGCTGGCGACGCATCCGGCCTGGGGGCTCGGCTACCACCTGCTCGGCATCCTGCTCTGCGGGTGGTCCACGGGCGTCTACATCGCCGCCGGGCTGGGGAAGGGCCCGCGCGACGGGCTGACGATGGGGCTCTCCGCGCGCCTCGGCTGGCCGGTGCGGCGCATCCGCGCGCTCGTCGAGCTGTCGGTGCTGGGCGTGGGCTGGGCGCTCGGCGGCACGCTGGGTGTCGGCACGCTGCTGTTCGCGCTGCTCATCGGGCCGAGCATGCAGTGGGGGCTGCGCCGCTGGGGCGTGCTGCCGGCGCCGCCCGTGGCGGAGGAGCGCCCAGCCCGCTCCGTTGAACCCGTCCGGCGCGCCGGGTAGCTTTCGCGGGCTGGGCGCGCCGGGGCAGGCCCCCGTGCGCCGACCGGCGTCCACTGGCCGACCGTCCCGGATCCCCGATGCCCGATACCTCCCGCCAGCCCGTCATCGTCAGCGCCGCGCGCACCCCGATCGGGAAGTTCCTGGGGTCGCTGAGCGCGCTCACGGCGCCCGAGCTGGGCGCCGTCGCCATTCGTGCCGCGCTCGAGCGCGCCGGCATCCCGGCCGACCAGATCCAGGAGGTCATCCTGGGCAACGTCATCCAGGGCGGCGTGGGGCAGGCGCCCGCGCGCCAGGCGCTGCTGAAGGCGGGCATCCCGGCCACGGTCTCCGCGCTCACCATCAACAAGGTGTGCGGCTCCGGCCTCAAGGCGGTGATGCTGGCGGCCCAGGCCATCAAGGCGGGCGACGCCGACGCGATCGTCGCCGGCGGCCAGGAGTCCATGTCGAACGCGCCGTACTACGTGTACGGCATGCGCAACGGCGTGAAGCTCGGCGACCAGAAGATGGTCGACGGCATGATCAAGGACGGCCTCTGGTGCGCCGTCTGCGACGTCCACATGGGCGGCCACGCCGAGTACACCGCGCGCAAGGCGGGGCTGTCGCGCGCGGAGCAGGACCAGTTCGCGGCCGGCTCGCACGCGAAGGCGGTCGCGGCGCAGCAGGCCGGGAAGTTCGCGGCCGAGATCGCGCCGGTGACCATCGCCGGCCGGAAGGGCCCGACCGTCGTCGACACCGACGAGGGCCCGCGCGCCGACACGACGGCCGACACGCTGGCGAAGCTGCGCCCCGCGTTCCCCGACAAGGGCACCGCGCCCGAGGACCTCACGGTCACCGCGGGCAACGCGTCGTCGCTGAACGACGGCGCCTCGGCGCTGGTGGTGACGAGCGAGGCGTACGCGATCGCGCACGGCCTGCCGATCCTCGCCCGCATCACGGCCTACGCGACCGGCGCGACGAACCCGCAGGACCTGTTCTTCGCGCCCATCACGGCCGTGCAGAACCTGATGAGGAAGGCCGGCACGTCGATCGGCGACTACGACCTGATCGAGGCCAACGAGGCGTTCGCGTCGCAGGCGCTGGCGACCGGCCGCGGCCTGGGCTGGGCCGACGAGCGCGTGAACGTGCACGGCGGCGCGATCGCGCTCGGCCACCCGATCGGCGCCAGCGGCGCGCGCGTGCTGACGACGCTGCTGCACGCGCTGCAGGACCGCGACAAGGCGACCGGCCTCGCGACGCTCTGCCTCGGCGGCGGCGACGCGGTGGCGCTCAGCGTGGAGCGCGTCAGCTGAGCGCGACCGGCCCATCGTCGTCGGCGCTGACGCGCTGGGTCGGGTTCGACGGCGGCCGGCCCGGCGCCGTGTGGCGGCTGCTGGGCTACGTGCTGGCGTTCGTCGCCGGCAGCGCGGTCGCCGACGCGGTGCTCTCGCCGCTGGCCGCGACGCTCTTCGCGACGACCGGCGCGCGCCTCATCGTCTACTCGTGGGTCAGCCTCGCCGGCGCGGCGCTGGCGCACGTCGTCGCCCTGCGCTGGATCGAGAAGCGGTCGTGGCGCGACGTCGGGCTCGGCCCCGAAGCGCTGCGCCCCCGCCTGCTCGCCGGCGGCGCGCTGGTCGGCGCGCTGGCGGTCGGCGTGCCGGCGCTGCTGATGCTCGGCGCGGGGCTGCTGCGCGCGGAGCCGACGGCCGACGGCAGCTGGTGGGGCGGGGCGACGTCGCTGCTCGCCCTGCTCGCGCCCGCGGCGCTGTTCGAGGAGCTGCTGCTGCGCGGCTACCCGTTCCTCGTGCTGCGTGAGGCGGGCGGCCCCGCGGTCGCGCTCGCGGTGACCAGCAGCGTGTTCGGCGTGCTGCACCTGCAGAACCCGAACGCCACGCTCGGCTCGGTGGCGATCGTCGCGCTGGCCGGCGTGTTCCTGGGCGGCGTGCTGCTGGCGACGGGCAGCCTGTGGGCGGCGTTCGCCGCGCACCTGGCGTGGAACTGGACGCTGGCCGGGCTGCTGCACGCGGCGGTGAGCGGCGTGCCGCTCGCGGCGCCGGACTACCAGGTGGTGGACGCGGGGCCGGACTGGCTCACGGGCGGCGCGTGGGGCCCGGAGGGCGGTGCGGCCGCCGCGGCGGGGATGCTGCTCGCGCTCGGCTGGATGTGGCGGCGCGCGCGCGGCGCGGCCGCCGCCACCCCTCACGGATCACTGGACGTTCCACTCGACGGTTCACTGGACGCGCGGCCCGACGGCCGCGGGAGCTTCTAGCATGGCGGACGGCACCACCGGGCGCGCGATCGCGGTCATCGGCGCGGGGCAGATGGGCAACGGCATCGCGCACGTCTTCGCGCAGAGCGGCTTCGACGTCGCGATGCTCGACGTCAGCGACGCGGCGCTGCAGCGCGGCCTGCAGACGATCGAGAAGAACCTCGACCGGCAGGTGAAGAAGGGCGCGCTCGACGCCGCGGCCAAGGACGCGACGCTCGGCCGGCTGAAGACGCACACCGACCTCGCGGCCGTGAACGGCGCGGAGCTGGTCGTCGAGGCCGCGACCGAGAACGTCGACCTCAAGTTCAAGCTGTTCGGCGACCTCGATCGGCTCGCGGGCCCGGGCGCGATCCTCGCCAGCAACACGAGCTCGATCGCCATCACCGAGATCGCCGCGCGCACCAAGCGCCCCGAGCAGGTCATCGGGATGCACTTCATGAACCCGGTCCCGGTGATGCAGCTGGTCGAGGTGATCCGCGGCCTCGCGACCTCCGACGCGACGACCGCGAAGGTCATGGAGCTGGCGCGCACGCTCGGCAAGACGCCGGTGGAGGTCAACGACTTCCCGGGCTTCGTCGCCAACCGGATTCTGATGCCGATGATCAACGAGGCGGTCTACTGCGTGATGGAGGGCGTCGGCACGCCGGAGGCGATCGACACCGTCATGAAGCTCGGCATGAACCACCCGATGGGGCCCCTCACGCTGGCCGACTTCATCGGCCTCGATACCTGCGTCGCGATCCTCGAGGTCATGCACCAGGGCCTCGGCGACCCGAAGTACCGCCCGTGCCCGCTGCTGAAGAAGTACGTGGCGGCGGGATGGCTGGGCCGGAAGTCCGGCCGCGGGTTCTATTCGTACGCGTCGTGAACATGTTCGACGCGCTGTTGCCGCTGACCGAGACCCAGCGGGAGATCCAACGCCTGGCGCGCGACTTCGCGCGCGAGCACATCGCGCCCTTCGCGGCCGACTGGGACCGCCGGCAGTACTTCGAGCCGGCGCTCGTGCGCCAGATGGGCGAGCTGGGCTTCCTCGGCATGCTGCTGCCCGAGGAGTACGACGGCCTGGGCCTCGACGCCTCGTCGTACCTGCGGGCGCTGGAGGAGATCGCGGCCGCGGACGCGTCGGCGGCGGTGATGATGAGCGTGCACAACTCGCTGCCGACGCAGATGCTCCTCCACTGGGGGAGCGACGCGCAGAAGGAGCGCTACCTCAAGCCGATGGCGCGCGGCGAGCTGCTGGGCGCGTTCGCGCTCTCGGAGCCGGACAGCGGGAGCGACGCCGCGTCGCTGCGCTGCCAGGCGGTGCGCGACGGCGACGAGTGGGTGCTCAACGGCACCAAGGCGTGGATCACGTCGGGCACGTACGACCAGCTCGTCGTCCTCGTGATGGCGCGCACCGACACGCCCGACGCGCGCCGCGGCTCCAAGGGCATCTCCGCCTTCGTCGTGACGCCCGACATGCCGGGCTTCAAGGTCGGCAAGAAGGAGAACAAGATGGGGCTGCGCGCGTCGCCGACCGTGCAGCTCGTGTTCGAGGACCTGCGCGTCCCCGCCGCGAACCTGCTGGGCCAGGAGGGGCAGGGCTTCGCGTACGCGATGCAGTCGCTCGACCACGGCCGGCTGGGCATCGCGGCGCAGAGCATCGGCATCGGGCGCGCGGCGCTGGAGGCGGCGCGCGACTACGCCGACCAGCGCAAGCAGTTCGGGCAGCCGATCCGCCAGTTCCAGGCGATCCAGTTCAAGCTGGCCGACATGGCGACGCGCCTCGCGGCGGCGCGCGCCACCCTGCACGCGACCGCCGCCGCCAAGGAGCGCGGCGAGCGCGTGACGCAGTTCAGCTCCATCTCCAAGCTCTTCGCGAGCGAGACGGCGATGTTCGTCACCGACGAAGCGGTCCAGATCTTCGGCGGCTACGGCTACGTCACCGACTACCCGGTCGAGAAGTACCTGCGCGACGCGAAGGTCACCGAGATCTACGAGGGCACCTCGGAGATCCAGCGCGTGGTGATCGCGCGCGAACTCTACGCCTGAAGGATTCCCGCCTCATGACGAGCGCCGCCATCATCCCGCCGACGCGCAGCAACAACGCGCCGGACCTCGCCGACTCCAGCAGCATGCAGCTGTTCGACACGATCGCCGGCATGGGCCACGAGCAGGTCGTCGTGTGCCACGACAAGGCCAGCGGCTACCGCGGCATCATCGCCATCCACGACACGACGCTCGGGCCCGCGCTGGGCGGCACGCGCTTCTGGAGCTACGCGACCGACGCCGAGGCGATCGTCGACGCGCTGCGCCTGTCGCGCGGCATGACGTACAAGAACGCCGTGGCCGGCCTCAACCTCGGCGGCGGCAAGAGCGTCATCATCGGCGACAACCGCACGCCGAACCGCGAGATGATCTTCCGCGCGCATGGCCGCTTCGTCGACTCGCTCGGCGGGCGCTACGTGACGGCCGAGGACGTGGGCA
>CBHYLO010000335.1:0-5463 GCA_966128675.1 uncultured bacterium
CGCGCGGGCGCGGCGGCGCTACCTTGGGCGCGAGGGCCCGCGGCCGGGCCCGTCCCTCCCCGCGCCCCGCTCCGTGAAGATCCTCGTCATCGAAGACGACCCGACCGTCGGCCAGTTCGTGAAGCGCGGCCTCGAGGAGCAGCGCTGGGTCGTGGACCTCGTCGCCGACGGCGAGGCCGGCGAGCGGATGGCGGGGAGCGGCGCGTACGACCTGATCATCCTCGACATGCGCCTGCCGGGGCGCTCGGGGCTGGACGTCCTGAACGGCCTGCGCGGCCGCGGCTTCGCGAGCCCCGTGCTCGTGCTGACGGCGCAGGACGCGGTCGACGCCAAGGTCGCGACGCTGCGCGCCGGCGCCGACGACTACGTGACCAAGCCGTTCGCCTTCGAGGAGCTGCTGGCGCGCGTCGAGGCGCTGGCCCGGCGCCCGCGCGCGATCGCGTCGCCCACGCTGCGCGTCGCGGACCTGGAGCTGGACCAGGCGACGCACGAGGTCCGCCGCACCGGGGAGCGCATCGAGCTGACGCCCAAGGAGTACGCGGTGCTCGAGTACCTGATGCGCCACGCGGGGCGCGTGATGAGCCGCACGCTCATCACCGAGTACGCGTGGGGCTACCACTTCGACCCCGGCACCAACATCGTCGACGTCGTCATCAACCACCTGCGCAAGAAGGTGGACGCGCGCCACGAGCAGAAGCTGATCCACACGGTGCGCGGGGTCGGATACGTCGTGAAGGCCTGAGCCGCGACCCGCGCCGCGACCCGCCATGCCGTCCATCCGCGCGCGACTCACCGCCACCTACGCGCTCGCCCTCACGGCGACGCTGGGGATCTTCGCGGCCACGCTCTGGCTGGCGCGCGGCGCGGCGGGCGACCGCGAGCTGCAGCGCTACGTCAACGAGGAGGCGGAGATGTCCGCGCGCCTCCTGCTGCAGGCGCGCAGCCGGAGCGGCGACCTGCCGCTCGTGGAGACGCAGGACTCGCTGGTGGGGCCGCTGCTGGTGGACCGCGCCCGGCTGCTGCTGGAGGCGCTCCCCAACATCGTGCTCGTCACCGACACGAGCGGCCGGATCATCTACCACTCGGTCGAGGCGCGGCTGCTCGACGTCGGCGAGTCGGAGAAGGTGGTGGCGCAGGCGCGGAGCCTGACGCCCACGCTCGCGGGCAAGCTCTCCATCCGCCGCTACATGGGCGGCGAGTACGGGGCCTACGCGCGCTCGCGCGGCCTCGACTCGACCGACCGCGTGCTGGTCGTGCGCCACGACGTCGGCGCCGCCCTGCGCCCGATCCGCTCGATCATCGTCGCCACGCCCACGCGCAGCAGCGACCGCGCGCGCCAGGAGCTGCTGGGCGCCATGCTGGCCGTCGCGCCGGTGCTGCTCGGCGCGTCGGTGGTGGCCGCGTACTACATCGCCGGCCGCTCGTTGCAGCCCCTCGGCACGATGATGGACGCCGTCGAGGCCATCACCGACGGCCGCAGCCTGCACCGCCGCCTGGGCGTCGACGACGCGGGCGACGAGCTGGCGCGCTTGGGCGCGACGCTGAACGCGATGATCGGCCGCCTGGAGACGTCGTTCGGCGGGCTGCGGCGATTCACCGCCGACGCGAGCCACGAGCTCAAGACGCCGCTGACGGTGCTGCGCGCCAACGTCGAGCGCGCGATGGCGACCCCCGCCGGGTCGGCCGAGCAGCTCGTGAGCCTCGAGGAGGCGCTGCAGGAGATCACGCGCATGGCGGACCTCGTCGACAGCCTGCTGACGCTCGCGCGCTTCGACGAGGGGCGGTTCGACCTGCACCTGGAGCCGGTCCCGCTGGAGCCGCTGGTGCGCGAGGTGTACGAGACGGCGGTGATCCTGGGCGAGGCGGCCGGGCTGCGCATCTCGCTGCCCGCCCTCGAGCCGGTGACCGTGCTCGGCGACCGCACGCGGCTGCGCCACCTCTTCCTCAACCTCGTCACCAACGCGATCAAGTACACGCCGCGCGGGGGCGAGGTGGAGGTCAGCCTGCGCCACTTCGAGTCGACGGTGGCGTTCGTCGTGCGCGACACGGGGATCGGGATCGCGGCGGCGGACCTGCCGTACATCTTCGACCGCTTCTGGCGCGCCGACCGCGCGCGGTCGCGCCGGGCGCACGGCGAGCGCGGCGCGATGGAGCGCGGCGGCTTCGGGCTCGGCCTGGCGATCGCGCAGTGGATCACGCAGGCGCACGGCGGGACGATCTCCGTGGTGTCGCGCCTCACGCGCGGGACGACGTTCACGGTGACGCTGCCCGTGCCCACGGCCGAGGAGCTGGCGACGGTCGAGGCGGACGCGTAACGCGCGTCACACGCCGTGTCGGGGCGGCGCGGCGGGGCGGTGCCGTGGGCGGTATGGCGGGGCGGCGCGCCGGACGACGAGCATTAGGAATGGGTAACGGGCTCCTAATCCAATCCTAATGTTGCGGCCACCGCGACTTCATGTGCGCCGGCTAGACTCTCGCACCGTAGAACGAAGGTCCGCGGAGATCAGTGTTCCCGTCACCGCCCTGCGCCCATGCTGAACAACCTGATCGAGTCGAAGGCCAAGAAGCAGCGGAGCGTGGGGGCGACGATTACGTCCGTCATCATCAACGGCAGCCTGGCCGTCCTCGCCGTCTACGCCACCGCGAATGCCGCGGTCGAGGCGGAGAAGCCGAAAGAGGAGAAGGTCGAGTTCGTCGAGATGAAGAAGGACGAGCCGCCCCCGCCGAAGAACGAGCCGCCGCCGCCGCCGCCGCCCGACGTCGCGGTAGCCCCGCCGCCGCCGAAGGGCTTCCAGGTCCTCACGGCGCCGGTCGAGATCCCGGACGTCATCCCCGAGGTCGACCTCAGCAAGAAGGTCACCGACGAGGCCGACTTCTCGGGTAAGGGCGTCGCCGGCGGCATCGCCAAGGGCGTCGAGGGCGCGAAGGGCCCCGTCGTCCAGGACCAGCCGTACTTCGAGTTCCAGGTGGAGAAGCCGGTGGCGCCGGTCCCCGGCACGACCGGCCCGCGCTACCCGGAGATCCTGAAGTCGTCGAACGTCGAGGGCGAGGTGCTGGCCCAGTTCGTCGTCGACACGACCGGCCGCGTCGAGTCCGGCTCCTTCAAGGTGCTGAAGTCGAGCCACGAGCTCTTCACGCAGGCGGTTCGGCAGGCCCTGCCGAACATGAAGTTCCTGCCCGCCGAGGTCGGCGGCCGCAAGGTGAAGCAGCTCGTCCAGCAGCCGTTCCAGTTCGCGCTCACCAAGTAGCTCACCAAGTAACCGCCCTGGGCACCTCGCCCGCCTTCTTCCAAGCAACGGAGACTCGACGATGGAAATGGATCTGCTGCACCTCTGGGGCACGATGGGCTACTTCGCCAAGGGCATCGTGATCACCCTGGCGATCATGTCCGTGTGGTCGCTGACGGTCATGATCCAGAAGTGGTGGCACATCCGCGCCGCCCAGGCGGAGACGCGGAAGTTCGCGCCCGAGTTCAGCCAGTTCCTCGAGGAGGACAACCTCTCCGAGGCGATCAACCTCGCGCAGTCGTACAAGAAGTCGCACGTCGCCCGCGTGCTCGGCAACGCGCTCGACGAGGTCAAGCCGCTGATCATGGACGGCTCGGTCACGGTGGCCGACATCAACTCGGCGGAGCGCGCGGTCGAGCGCGAGATGCTGATGACGATCGTCGACCAGAAGCGCGGCCTCGGCGTCCTCGCCACGGTCGGCTCGACGGCCCCGTTCGTCGGTCTGCTCGGCACCACGATGGGCATCGTGAACGCCTTCACGGGCATGGCGACGTCCGGCTCGGGCGGTCTGTCCGCGATCTCGGCCGGTATCGCCGAGGCGCTCATCACGACGGCCTTCGGCCTCATGGTCGCCATCCCGGCCGTGTGGATGTACAACTACTTCTCGACCAAGATCGACAACCTCACGGCCGAGATGACGTACACGTCCAAGGAGATGATCGACTATCTCATCAAGGGCGTCTCGGGTGAGTTCGGCCGTTCGCGCTTCAAGCGCGCGCTCACCACCCGCACCCGCAACAAACCCATATCGCAGTAATCGCGGCCACCCCAACGGCCCGGCCCCCCCCCCCGCGCCGGCGCCCGGCACCCTAGGAGGAAGCACGCATGGGTATGTCCGCGCAGGTCTCCGGCGGCAGCGTCAAGGCCGAGCCGAACGTCACCCCGCTCGTCGACGTGATGCTCGTGCTGCTGATCATCTTCATGGTGATCATCCCGACGCTGACCTCGGGCCTCAACGCCGAGCCCCCGCAGGGCGTCAACCTGAAGAAGCACCCCGAGGAGGACGGCGACCAGCTCCTCGGCATCGACCGGAACGGGCAGTACTACCTGAACCGCAACCCGATCCGCAACGAGACGCTCGGCGCGCAGATCAAGCAGATCTACGACGCCCGCGAGGTCGACAAGATCCTGTACATCCGCGCCGACCGGCAGCTCGAGTACGCCAAGGTGCTCGACGCCTCGGACATCGTCTCGAAGAACGGCGTCCGCGTCGTGGGCTACATCTCGGAGCAGACGCCCGGCACGGAAGGGCAGTCGATCGACGAGAAGAAGGGAGGCAACTAGCATGAGCATGTCCACTGGTGGCGGCGGCGGGCTCAATGCCGAGCCGAACGTCACGCCGATGATCGACGTGCTCATGGTGCTGCTGATCATCTTCATGGTGATCGTGCCCTCGAGCCGGAAGGCGCTCGACGTGCAGCTCCCCGATCCGACGCCGGCGCCCGCATCCTCGGCGCCCTCGCAGCAGATCGTGCTCGAGGTGCTCCCGGGCGACCAGTTCGCGATCAACAAGCAGCCGGTCGCCGGCCCGCAGCTCGCGCAGCGCCTCAAGGAGCTCTACGACCCCCGCCCCGAGAAGATCATCTTCGTCAAGGGCGACCCGAAGGTGACGTACCAGGCCGTCATCCAGGCCATGGACATCGCCCGCGGCGCCGGGGTGAAGGTCATCGGCATCCCGCCCAAGGACGCGGCGCCGACGTCCTGACGGCCCCTGACCGCCGGGCACGACCGATCGCAGAGCCACGACACGGCGGACGAACCTCACGGGGCTCGTCCGCCGTAGTCGTGTGTACAACCAGCGCGCCCGATCGTCCCTCCGTGCGCGCCCGTCCCGTCTTCCAGCCCCGACCCCGCATGGCCCACGAGCCCTGGCGCGACGAGCCCGTCGACGCCGCCCAGGACGCCGTCCCCGTGGAACGGCCCCGCTACCGGCCGCCCGTCGGCATCCCCTCGCGCGTCGGCAGCAGCCGGCGCATGACGGTGGTGTCGGTCGCCCTGCACCTGCTGGTCGTCCTGCTCATCATCTCGCCCTGGGCCGCCCCGGCCGTGCTGCGCGAGATCCAGGGCGCGGGCGGCCCCGGCCCCGCCGGCGGTGGCGGCGGCGGCACCATGGGCACCGGCGGCCGCCAGGGGCTCGGCGTGCGCGAGCGGCTGCACTACGTCCAGGTCCAGGCCG
>CBHYLO010000336.1:0-5455 GCA_966128675.1 uncultured bacterium
CCGCTTCAGGCGCGCGGCGCGTCCAGCGACTCGGCGAACAGCTGCCGCATCGCCGCCCAGCTGCGCGCGTCGGCCGCCGCGTCGTAGCGCGTGCGCTCGGGGTGACCGGTGCGCCGCTCGACGTCGCGCTCCGTGAAGCTGTGCACCACGCCGCCGTACAGGTGCAGCTGCCAGTCCGCGCGCGCCGCGGTCATCTCCTGCTCGAACGCGGCGCGCTGCGCGGGCGGGATGCTCGGGTCGTCGGCGCCGATGCACGCCAGCACGCGCGCGCGCACGCCGCCCGCCGCGGCCGGGCGCTGCGTCCCCAGCCCGCTGTGGAAGCCCACCACCGCGAGCAGCGCCGCGCCGTCGCGCGCCAGCTCCAGCGCCATCGTGCCGCCGAAGCAGAAGCCGATCGCGGCGGTGCGCGCGGCGTCCACCTCGGGGCGCGCGGCGAGCGCCGCCAGCGCGCCGGCGGCGCGGGCCCGGAGGCGCTCCGGCGTCTCGCGCAGCGCGCGCACCGCGGCGATGGCGGCGTCGAAGTCGGCGATCTGCGTGCCGCCGCCGTGCAGGTCGCACGCGAGCGCGACGTAGCCGAGCGACGCCAGGCGCGCCGCGCGGTCGCGGGCGTGGGCGTTGAGGCCCGACGCGTCGGGGAACACGAGCACGCCGGGCCGCGCGCCGTCGATGCGCGCGGGGAGGAACAGCTCGCCCGCCATCGCCAGGCCGTCGGCGTCGTAGCGGACCGTCTCGGGAGTCGTCATGCGATCAGTCCTTGCGCACCGCGCCCACCACCGTCACCGGCGAGTACGCGACGCCGTCCGACCAGGTGCCCGTCGGCGCCCATGCGACGATCGCGCCACGCGCGAGATCGATCGTGATCACGCGGTTGCGCCCCTGCAGCGTCACGAACGCCCACCGCGAGTCGCGCGAGATCGCGATCCCCTCCGGCGACGGCGAGCCCGGCACCTCGGCCGTCGCGACGAGGCTGTCGGCCGGCACCGCGATCGTGAAGCGCGGCTTCCGGTCCGTCGCGCCGAACACGCGCACCTCGCCCTTCACCGGGTCGCTGACGACCGCCGTGCGCGCGTCGGGCGAGACGGCGATGCGGTACGGCATGCCGAAGCCGCGCAGCGTGTCGAGCGCGGCGCCCGTGCGCGCGTCGAGCACGAGGACCGTGCTGTCGCGGTTGCTGCCGACCCACACCTGCGCGCCGTCGGGCGACACGGCGATCCCCTCGGGCGCGCGGCCGACCGTCAGCAGCCGCACCGAGTCGCGCCCGCTCACGTCGAGGGCCGAGACGGTGGCGTCGGGGATGTTGGCGGTGAAGACGCGGTCGCCGCGCGCGGTGAGCGCCAGCATGTGCGAGCCGCGGCCGCCCGTCGCCAGCGTGTCGGCGACGCGCCCGTCGCGCACGTCCACCAGCAGCACCGCGCGGCCGACCTCGGAGGTCACCGCGACCAGCGTGTCGCCCGGCAGGAACGCCATCCCGTGCGGCCGCTCGAAGCCCGCCAGCGTGAGCGTGCGCGCGACCGCGGCACGGCCGACGTCGATGACCGTGATCGTGCTCCCCGGCTTGCCGCGCACGCCGTAGTTGCTCACCAGCGCCGTGCGCCCGTCGCGCGACACCGCGACCTCGTGCGGCCCCTCGCCCGTCGGCAGCGTCGCGTGCACGCGCCCCGTCGCCGCGTCGATGACGGTGGCGGTGTGGTCGTTCATGTTGCTGACGACCAGCGTGCCGGTGGGCCGCTGCGCGACCAGCGGCGTGGCGACGAGGAGCGCGGCGGCGGCGAGACTGGCGAGACGGGACATTCGGCGCGGGGTGTGGGAGGGGATGGCGGCTCCAAGCTACGCGACGCCGCGCGTGCCCGCGCCCGGCCGCGGCGGCGCTGCCGTCAAATCACTGTCGTAGGCGGGCGCGCGCCTCGCCCACGTCGCTTGCGTGGCCATATGGCCACCGACATGATGGGGCCCGCCCGCGACGCCGCGTGCGTTGGCGCGCCCGCGGCCGCACGCCCCCCGGGGCCGGCGAGACACCGTGGCCGACGGCTCTCGCCGACGGAGGGGGTCAGGATGCGACTCTACGCCGCGCTGGTCCGCGAGGAGACCGACCAGCCCGAGACGAGCGCGCTGCAGGGACTGGGACGCGCGATGGCGCAGATGGACCGGCTGGAGACGATGGTCGGGGAGGCGTGGCGCACCATGGAGAAGGCGTTCCAGACGAACCCCGTCCCGGCCGTGCAGTACGTCTTCCTCGCGCCCGAGTACTTCTTCTCCAACCGGCGCCGCGCCAACGACCGCTTCTTCTCGCACGACGTGAAGCGGGCGACGGTCGACCGGCTGCGCACGCTCAGCCGCACGTACCCGAAGATGCTCATCGTCCCCGGCACCGTGCTCTGGACGAAGGACCTCTACGAGCCCCGCCTCGTGATGCTGGGACGCGGCCGGAGCCAGCGCATCATGGTCCCGAACGACGCGCGCGCACGGAAGGCGGACGCGCGCATCAATGCGGCCGCGGGCTTCGGCACCGACGTGAACTCGCTCGACTGGGCCTTCTCGCGGGCGGTCGAGACCGACCAGCGGAAGCTGGCGCAGAACGTGGCCTACCTCTGCCTGGACGGCCACATCCTCAAGTACCAGAAGATCGGCAACTACGAGGAGGTCCTGGGCGAGGCCGACGACCTGGTGTTCGTGCCGGGGAGCATCGTCGGCCGCTTCAGCGTCGGCAACGTGCGCTACGCGATCGAGGTCTGCATGGACCACGTGCTCGGCGTCCTCGACAGCACGGTCGGCGCGGAGGGCACGGTGGACGTGCAGCTCGTCGTCTCGTCGTACGCCAGCGTGAAGCAGAACCCCAACGCGTCGGTGACGCTGCACTCCTCCACCGAGGAGCAGCAGATCGCGCCGAGCGACCGGGTCGGCCGCGCGGAGAGCGCCGGCACCGCCCAGGTCCGGTTCAACCAGGACGGCCGCGCGCGGCTCGCCGAGCGGCCCATCAGGAAGGCGTCGTACACCGTGTGGACCGTGGACATCGACATCCCGAACGCGGGAGCCCGCCAGCTCCGCGACACGGCGCTGCAGACGGTCGGCGCCTGAGCGCACGGCGTGAGCGCGGCTTGACACCGCCCGCGGCGGGTGGCGATCCTGGGCGCAGCGCGCACCGGGGCGCCACCTGTCCGCGGCAAGGGAGCCCGCTCCCACCCGATCGGTTCGTCGTCCGTCGATCGAACCTTCTTCCAGCCTGTCGCTCAGCGGACCTCAGGCGCCACGGAAGGAGGTCGCATGTCCCGGCCGTCCCGGCACGTCACGCCCGCCACCACCGTCGAGGCGCTGCGGCGCGAGGCGAAGCGGTGGCTCCACGCCCTCCGCGCGCACGACGCGGCGGCGCACGCGCGGCTCGCCCGCGCCCTGCCCGACGCCCCCGCCGATCCGCCGACGCTGCGCGGCGTGCAGCACGCGCTGGCCCGCGAGCACGGGCTCTCCGGCTGGCCGGCGCTGACGGCCCGCGTCGCGGCCGTCGGCGCCGCGCGCCGCCACGAGGAGGTCGCCGTCGCGCTGCAGACGGCGTACGACACCGGCGACGCGGCCGCGCTGCGCGTGGTGTGGACCTACTTCGGCCACATGCGCGCGCTCGACGGGATGCGCCGCTACGTGCGCCTCGACCTCGGCCGGCCCGAGACGCCAGCGCCGGGCGTGCCCGACACGATCACGCTCGACGAGGCGCGGCGGCTGGTCGCGCGCGCGCAGGGCTTCGCGACGTGGCAGGCGCTCGTCGACGACGTCGCCACGCTGCCCACCGACGGCCGCCCGATCGCCACGCGCGCGATCGCGGTGCACGCGGTGGACGACGCGGGCGAGGGGCGCGATCCGATCTTCACGCGCGACTGGGAGGCGGCGTTCGCGCTGCTGCGCGAGCGGCGGCTGCCCGCGCTGCGCGCGCACGGCCAGATGACGGACGCGCTGCTGGCGCGCCTCGCGCAGCTCCCGGACCTCGGCCACCTCACGACGCTGGACCTGAGCGGCTCGCGCGCGGTGACGGACGACGGGCTGCGCGCGCTCGCGCGGCTGCCGCAGCTGCGCCACCTGAACCTGTCGGGGTGCGCGATCGGCGACGCCGGGCTGGCGGTGCTGCGCGAGCTGCCGATGCTCGCGTCGCTCGACCTCGCGTGGACGCCCGTCACCGACGCGGGCGCCGCGCACCTCGCGGCCTGCGCGCGCCTGCGCGACGTGAACCTCATGGGCACGCCGTCGGGCGACGGCGCGCTCGCGGCGCTGGCGGGCCACGACGCGCTGCGCACGCTGCGCTCCGGCGGCCGCGTGACCGACGCGGGGCTGCCCGCGCTGCACGAGATCCCGGCGTTCCGCACGTGGATGGGCGGCGCGGAGCGCCTGGAGCTCACCGGCCCGGGCACGCGCCCGAACGCGCTGACGCTGCGCGGGACGTTCACCGACGCGGGGCTCGCGCGGCTGGCGGGGCTCGACGGGCTGTACGCGCTCGACCTGGACGACGCGCGCCTCGCCGTCACCGGCGCCGGCCTCGCGCCGCTCGTCGCGCTGCCGCATCTCGCCTGGCTCGCGTTCGACGCGAAGGACGCGGACATGGCGGCGATCGCCGCGCTGCCGCACCTGCGCTTCCTCGTCTGCCAGGACACGACCGCCGGAGACGACGGCTTCGTCGCGCTGTCGGCGTCGCGCACGCTGGAGTACCTGTGGGGGCGCCGCTGCCACGGCCTGCGCGGGCGCGGCTTCCGCGCGCTGGCCGCGATCCCGACGCTGCGGTCGCTCTCGGTGAGCTGCCTGCACGTGGCGGACGACGCGCTCGCCGCGCTGCCGGACTTCCCCGCGCTGCGCGAGCTGATGCCGATGGACGTCCCCGACGCCGGCTACCGGCACGTCGCGCGCTGCACGGCGCTGGAGTCGCTGGTGCTGATGTACTGCCGCGAGACGACCGACGCGGCCACCGCGCACGTGGCGACGCTGCCCGCGCTGCGGCGCTACTTCGCGAGCTACACGCGCGTCACGGACCGGACGCCCGCGCTGCTCTCGGGCATCGGCTCGCTGGAGTCGGTCATCCTCGACGGCTGCGCGCAGCTCACGGACGCCGGGATCGCCGAGCTGGCGCGGCTGCCGCGGCTGCGCGAGCTG
Organism: uncultured bacterium; assembly: GCA_966128675.1. GTDB lineage: Bacteria > Gemmatimonadota > Gemmatimonadetes > Gemmatimonadales > Gemmatimonadaceae > Roseisolibacter. The sequence goes on from CBHYLO010000336.1 coordinate 5,125, forward strand.
CGGGTGTCGGGGATGCCGGGCGTGACGCCGGCGGTGCGGGCGGCGTTCGGCGCGGCGGTGCGGGTGTCGCACGAGCCGTGACATGCGCGGCCGCGCCGGACCCGAACGACAGGAGCAGGGACGGAAATCTGATTTCGACGGACAGGATCTGATGTACGCTCCTCATGGCGCGTGGCTCCGTGCGCCGCGAGGACATCACATCAGATCTTGTCCGGCCTTTCAATCAGACTTCAATCCCCGCTGCCTTTCGTCGTTCGGGTCCGGCGCGCCAGGCACGGGTCGGGGGAGGGGGGTGGCGCTGCAAACGCCCGAGGGCCCATAGTAACACTCG
>CBHYLO010000337.1:0-5454 GCA_966128675.1 uncultured bacterium
CGACGCACTACCTCGCCGCCAAGCGGCAGGAGTGGCGCGACTACGTGACGCAGGTGAGCCAGTGGGAGCTGGATCAGTATCTGGCGAAGTATTGAGCGGGTACGGCGGAGACGGAAACGGCGGAGACGGAAACGGCGGAGACGGAAACGGCGGAGACGGGAACGGCGGAGACGGGAACGGCGGAGACGGGAAACGCGGAGACGACAACGGCGGAGAAGCTCGAAGCTCTCCGCCGTTCCCGTTTCCGCACTTCTCGATTCCGCGGTATCCGTCTCCGCCTCACCCGTTTCCGCCTTATCGTGCCCGCGGCAACCCCGGCGTGATCCGCTGCGCGTTCTCGTAGTACAGCTTCCGCAGCGTGGCGTCGGGCAGGTCCAGCCCGTACAGCTTCCAGAACGCGTGGTACGGCCGGTAGTAGTCGAAGTAGTCGTCGCGCGTCTCGAACACGCGCCAGTAGTACGGATACTCCTCCGGCTGGTACGAGTCCTTGCCGAACAGCACGCGGTCCTGGAAGCGCACCAGGAAGTCGCGCGCCGCGCGCGGCTGCCGCCCCAGGTCGTAGAGCACCGCGCCGACCTCGGTGTGCACGTTCGGCATCTCGGTCATCAGCTTCGCGAGCCGCGGCAGGTCGTTCGCGTGCCAGCCCATGTGCGCGATGACGAACGTCGTCTTCGGGTTGCGGCGCAGCATCGCGTCGCGCTCCGCCATCAGCGCCTCGAAGCTCGGGAACTGGTCCGCCGGATAGCGGCGCCCCGGGAAGAGCGCGAGCTCCAGCCACCGCTCGTTCGTGTAGTCGATGGGCTGCCAGAACTCCTGCGGATCCGCCGTGTGGATGAACACCGGCAGCTTGAGCCGCGCGCACGCCGCCCACACCGGATCGAGCGCCGGATCGTCGATGCGCAGGCGCGAGCCGTCGGCCTTCTTGATGGACAGCCCGAGCCCCTTCCCGATCTCGCCGACGCCCACCGCGCCCGCGGCCACGTCGGCCTCCAGCTGCGCGATCGCCTTCTCGGCCCACCCCGGCCCGACGTTGCGGAAGTCGATGCCGGTGAGGACGCGCACGCGGTTGCGCGCGACCGGCGACGCCTGGATGCTCGCGATGGTGCGCTTGAGCGCGTCGCCGCTGACGTTGTTCGCCGCGACCATGACGCCGAGGTTGAGGCTGTCCATCTGCGCGACCAGCCGCGCCAGCGCCTCGGGCGTGTCGAGCGCGCCGCCGGTCGGGTGCCCGTGGAAGTCCACCGCCGCGTACTTGGCGCGCGGCACCTTGTGCTCGCTCGTCACCAGCGTGGAGCGCGGGCGGTAGTCCAGGATGCTCGGCGCCGGCAGCTCGGGCGCCTGGCAGAGGTTCGGCCGGATCTCGGTCGTGCCCGCGGGGCAGGGCGCCCCGGGCTCGACGCGCGTGGCGCGGGTGGCGCCGGGCGGCTGCGCGGCGAGGGGAGCGGCGGCCGCCGCGGCGGTGAGGAGCGCGAGGCGCGCGAGCGATGGCGCGAGCGAGGGCAGGAGGCGCATTGCAGGGGCTGGAGGGCGGAGCCTCCAATCTGCGCCGCGTGCCGGAGTCCGCCTAGGCTTCGTGTGACAGGGTGCGCTCGAGCCGCCGCGCTGCCGCACGTGGTCGTCCTACCTCGGAACGGCCGCCGTCAACCGTGTGGCGTGCGCCGCAGGCGCGCCTGCGCTCGGGACACGCGGCGGACCACGTGCACGCTGTACCCGCCGTACACGAGCGCCGCCAGGATGTACGCGGCGTGGAAGTAGGCCGCGTTGTCGGGAGGACCGTGCCGCACGCCGTCGACGACGGCCTGTAGGAGCGCCGTCATGCCACCTCCTCCCGGTCGGCGAGCGCCTCTCGCGTCTGCGCGAGCCGATAGCGCGCCCGCAGCAGTGCCACGAACAGCAGGCCGATCACGCCGAAGCCGAGGAGCAGCGTGGAGAGCATCTCCGGCGACATCGACGGGGCACTCGGTTTGAGGAACACCGGCTGCGGGTGCAGCGTGCGGAAGAGGTACACGCTCATGTGGATGAACGGCACGAGCAGGAGCGCCAGCAGGCCGAGCACGGCCGAGAACCGCGCCCGCTGCTGCTTGTCGTCCACCGCGCCGCGCATGACGAGGTAGCCGAGCATCACGAACCAGAGGAAGAGCGTCAGCGTCAGGCGCGCGTCCCACGACCACCAGGTGCCCCACACCGGCTTCCCCCAGATGGCTCCGGTGAGCAGGACGACCGTCATGAAGACGAGCGACACCTCGGCCGCGGCCTCCGCCAGCAGGTCCGCCCGCTCGTCCCGGAGCCAGAGGTAGACGATGCTGGCGAGCGCGATCAGCGGTACGCCGAGGTAGAGCGCGACCGTGGCCGACGGGATCTTCAGGTAAAGGATCTTCTGCGCGGGTCCCTGCATCGCCTCGACGGGCGTGAACCAGACCACCCGTGCGACCAGGCCGGCCAGGGCGACGAACGCGGCGACGAGCAGCAGGTCGACGCTCGACGCGGGCTCTCTCGGTGCGGGAGGCGTCGCGACCGCCGGACCGTCGGCTGCGCCACCGACCGACGGCGCGGGGGGAGCCTGGAGGCTCGTCATGACACGCAGGGAAGGACGAAGATGCGGGAACGCGTGGAGGCTGGCGCGGGCAACGTTGAGGCGCGTACCGGCCGTGCGCCAGGGCGGCGGAGGCGCGCGGGAATGAGCACCCGCGGCGTCCCGACGCGAGAGTGCGCGAGCCACCCCGGCCACCCACACGAGAACGCCCGCTCGAACCTCAGCGAACCACGCAGTGGCAGGCAGCGCCGCTCGTCACACGGAGCCTCGCCGTCCGGCCGTCTAGCGGTCGGTCGCGCGACGTCCCGCCAGGGCGCGCAGCCGTCCCGGCGCGCACTCGCGCCGCGCCAGCGCCCACAGCAGCAGCAGCCCGCCGCACAGCGCGGCCACGTCGGCGACGTTGAACACGAGGCCCGCCAGCGCGCCCGCGTCCACGTGGATGAAGTCCACCACGCCGCGGTCGTCGCGCAGCCGGTCGAGCAGGTTGCCCGCGCCGCCACCGTGCATCAGCGCCAGCCCCACCATCGACGTCGGCGACGCGTGCGCCACGCGCCGGTGCAGCGCGTACAGGAACACCAGCACCCACGTCAGCGTGGCGACGTACAGCCACCGCTCGGACGCGACGTGCGCGTCCAGGCCCTCCACCCGCAGCGAGAACGCGACGCCCGGGTTGTACGTCAGCGGGAACGACAGCGTGCCCTGTCCAAGCGCCGCCAGCCACGGATGCCCCGACTGCGCCATCCACTTGGTCCACGCGTCGAGCAGCACGAGCAGCCCGGTGAGCGACCAGAACACCCGGTCGGGGTCGAACGCGCGGCGATCGAGGGTCGGGACGGCGGCCACGGGCGGCGCGGTGCGGGACGACGGCGGGCGGGCGATCGTGCAATGGCACCCGCCGTGCCGGCGCGCACGGACACGCCTGCATGCGACGAGGGGCGGGGCGCCGCTCGCGCCCCGCCCCTCGCCATGCAGGCCCGTGCCGCGTGCGCGTCGCGCGTCAGGGCACGATCGCGTCGTACGTCGCGCGCAGCACCGGATCCTGCCCGGCGCCCAGGTGGCCCTGGTTGATCGTCCAGATGATCGCGCCGCCCAGCCCCGCGCTCTTCACGTAGGCGCCCTTGGCGGCGATCGACTGCTCGTCGTCGTAGCTGATGAACTGGCACCCCTGCGGGCCGGTCGGCGACGCGAAGCTCAGGTAGCCCATCTTGGCCACGTCGTCCCACTGCCGCGCGCCCGCGCTGTGGTAGGTCGCCATGATGTTCCGGTAGCTCATCGTGTTGTCGTCGGCGATGATCGCCATCGTGGACGACGTCTGGTTCGGGCCCGTGACGCCGCGCCAGCACACGCCGTAGAACGGGATGCCGATGCCCAGCTTCGCCGCCGGCACGCCCACCGCGACGTAGCGGTCCGCGCTGCTCTGCACGGAGCTCGGCGTGTTGCCCTTGGCGCCGAACAGCGCCGACGTGTGCCAGCTCAGCCAGCCGCCGTACGGGCCGGCCATGCTGTACGTCATGACGTTCATCTGGTCGACGACGCCCGCGACCTGCGCGTACCACGAATCCACGTCGCCGGGGACGTTCGTGTTCACCCAGCCGACCGGGATCGTGAGGAGCATCCCCGGGCGCGCCGCGCGCAGCTGCTGCAGCAGCGCGAGCAGGTTCGGGCGGTCGGTCGACGTGATGGGCTCCCAGTCGACGTCGATGCCGTCGTAGCCCAGCCTGTCCATCGTCGCGATCAGGTTGGCGACGAACGTCGCGCGGTTGGCGCTCGACGCCGCGCTCGCCATCGCGTCGTGCGTCCCCGCGCCGCCGAGCATCAGGATCGCCTTGCGGCCGGCCTGGTGGGCGCGCGTGGCGAGCGTGCGCGCCATCGCGGGACCCTGCGTGTTCGTGATGTAGAAGGTCGTGTCGACGCCGCCGTTCGCCTGCGGCAGCACCGCGCCGACGAAGATGTGCGTGAGGATCGAGAAGTCGACCTCGCTCTCCGGGTACAGCGAGCGCTGGTAGCCCGCGTAGTAGCCCGACACCCAGCGCGCGCCCGGCGGCGGGGGCGGCGGCGGGGGCGTCGTCGTGTCGCTCGGCGTCACGGCGGCCGAGGGGCTCGAGGCGGGGCTGTCGCCGACGGCGTTGGTGGCGACGACCGTGAAGGTCACCGGGACGCCCGCGGCCAGCCCGGTCACGGTGCCGGTGGTGGTCGGCGCGGCGACGGTCAGCGTCTGGCCCGACGACGCGCGGACGCGGTAGCTGAGGATCGCGCTGCCGCCGTCGTAGCGCGGCACCTGCCACGTCACGGTCGCCTGCAGGGCGCCGGCGGTGGCGGCGACGCCGGTGGGCGCGTTGGGGACGACGGGCGTGCGCGGCTTCTTGGCCAGCGCGGCCTCGTCGGGGGCGGTCGCGGTGGGGGCGTCGGGCGCGGCGCAGGCGGCCAGCAGCCCGACCGCCAGCGGGAGCAGCACGGCGGCGGCGCGGCGCGGCAGCGACCGCACCGGGAGCAGGCGAGCGTTCATGGGCGGGAGTGCGGGATGGAAGGGGAGGGGCCCGGGAGGGCGGCCCCCCGAGAAGCTGCGGGTCCCCGGACCCCCGCGCATGGGTCATCTGGCAATCCGTTCATGACGACGGTCACATCCGGTGCGGATTCCGGCCGGCCGCGTGACGAAGGTGGTCCGGCGCGTGACCGGGCGCCCGCTGCGCCCTGCGCCCCCTCCCTGGCGTCGCCCCGCGACCCCGCGTAAATCGCCCCCGTCCGCGCGCTCGGCCGGGCGCCGCCGGGCGCCGCGGCCGGGCGTGCCCCCCGGTGGAGATCTCGGTGCCCCGTTCCGCGCGCCCCGCACGACCGCTCGTGCCCGCCGCCCTCGCCGTGCTCGTCGCCGCGCTGCCCGCGGTCGCCCAGCCCCCGGCGCCCACGCGTCCCGCAGCCGGCCG
>CBHYLO010000338.1:0-5453 GCA_966128675.1 uncultured bacterium
ACCAGGAGGCTCCGAGTGGCGCATGGGACGACGCGCCTCGAGGAGCCTCCTCGTCATCCTGTCCTCTCCTCGTAGTTCAGGGTCCGGCGGGCCGGGCACGGGTCGGCGAACTGTGGGCTACGGATGCTCCGGATGAGACGGATCATGCGGATCGCTCCCCATGCCGGCGACGTCCCATGCGCCGGTGCGGAGCGATCCTTCTCATCCGTTCCGATCCGGAGCATCCGCAGCCCCCGGAGTGGTTCGTGTCAGGCACGGCGCGACACCGGCAGCCGAGGGCACGGAGCAAGAATCCGCAGCCCGCAGCCCGCAGCCCTCTTGCACCTCACGTAGCGTCAGGTCCTATCCTGTCGCCGTGGCCACGACGATCCCCATGACCGCACCGCGCTCCGGGGGCGACGCCCCGCCCTGGAAGGTCGGCGAGCTCGCCCGCCGCACCGGCGTCTCGGTGCGCGCGCTGCACCACTACGACGCGATCGGGCTCCTACGCCCGTCGCTCCGCACGCCGTCCGGGCACCGGCTCTACGGCCGGCCCGACGTCGAGCGGCTGCAGCAGATCCAGTCGCTGCGGGCCATGGGGATCTCGCTGGACGAGGTGGGGCGCCTGCTCGACGGGCCGGCGCTCTCCCCGCGGCGCGTGCTCGCGCTGCACGCGGAGCGCGCCCGGCGCGAGGCCGGGCGCCAGGCGAGGCTCGCCGAGCGGCTGTCGCGGCTCGGCGCCGACATGGACGCGGCGCGCATCGTCTCGCTGGACGAGCTGTGCCGCCTGATCGAGGAGATCACGCGCATGGACCAGTACTTCACCCCCCAGCAGCTGGACGTCCTCCGCGAGCGGCGCGAGCGCGCCGGTCCGGAGCGCATGCAGGCCGTGCAGGCCGAGTGGGCCGAGATCATCCCCGCCGTGCAGGCCGCGATGGACCGCGGCGCCGATCCCGCGTCGCCGGAAGTCGTGGCGCTCGCGCGGCGCTGGACCGCGCTCACGCACGAGTTCACCGGCGGCGATCCCGAGATGGAGGCCTCGGTGCGCGCGCTCTACGCGCGCGAGGGCGACACGCTCCGGCAGCGGCACGGCCCCGTGCCCACGCCGGCGATGTTCCCGTACATCGCGCACGCGGTCGCGGCCGACGCCCAGCGCGCCGACACATGACGAGACGGGCCCCGCTGGCCTACGCGGCCGGCGGCGGCCCGTCGCCGCGCAGCAGCGCCTCGATCGCGTCGCACGCCGTCGTGACGCCGTCCTCGGTGCGCACGCGCGCGGCCACCTGCGCGGCGCGCGCCGCGTAGCCCGGATCGTCCAGCAGCGCGCGCAGCTCCGCCGCCACGCGCGGCGCGCGGTAGCGCCACGGGTACACGGTGCGCGCGACGCCCAGCCGCGTCACGCGGTAGGCGTTGTCGGGCTGGTCGTGCGCGAACGGCACCGCGAGCATCGGGCGCCCCGCGCGAAGCCCCTGCCCCAGCGTGCCGATGCCACACTGCTGCACCACGGCCGCGGCGCGCGGGAAGAGCTGCGAGTGCGGCGCGGCGGCGATCGCCAGCGCATCGTCGGCGTTCGACGCCGCGAACTCCGCCAGCCGCTCGCGGCCGACCATCAGCACCGCGCGCAGCCCCGCGCGGCGCGCGGCGGCGAGGCTCTCCGTGAAGAAGTCGCCCGACGCCAGCACCGCCGACGTGCCGAGCGTGAAGACGACCGGCGGCGGCCCCGCGGCGAGGAACGCCTCCAGCTCGGGCGACAGCGCCGCGCCGTGCGCCGCGTCGTACAGCAGCTGGCCGGTCACCACGACGTGCGCGGGCCAGTCAGGCTGCGGCGCGCCCAGCACGCGCGAGAAGAGCGCGAGCACCAGCGCCGGCGCGTGCTGCCCCTCGAAGAAGGGGTGGCCGCCGCGCGGGAGCCCGAGGCGCGCGCGCAGGCGATCGAGCGGCGCCGTCCAGCGGCGCGTGACCGCGTGCGACGCGCCGATGACGGCACGGCCCACCCACGGCCCGAGCACCTCCAACCGCTTGACCCACGGCGCGGGCGGCAGCACCGGCACGTCGTGCGCGGACCACATCGACAGCGGCGCCAGCACCGTCGACGCCCAGCGCAGCCGGCGCGACTCGGCCACCACGGGCGCGGCGAACGTCGCGGGGTGGCTCACCAGCAGGTCCGCGCCCGCCGCGGCCGCTTCGAGCTCCGCGAACGCGCCCTCCACGGCGGGCAGCAGCAGCTCGCGCAGCAGCACCTCGCTGCCGCGGCGGCGGTCCATGATCCGGCGCACGAGCGCCGTGTCGGTCGGATCGAACTCGGGGCCGACCGCGTGGAACGCCACGCCCGCCGCCGCCGCGACGTCGCGGTAGAAGCCGGGCGCCGCGAGCACGGGGGCGTGGCCGCGCGCCTGCAGGCCGCGCGCGAGCGCCAGCGCGGGGTCGACGTCGCCGTGCGAGCCCCAGGTATTCAGGACGATGCGAGCCATGCGGGTGGGCGGGTCACGGGAGCGCTCGCGGAACGGTACGCGGCGCGCGGCCCGGATGCGACACGCCCCCGGGAGCGAGGCTCCCGGGGGCGGGTCGGACGGCGAGGCCGCGCCGGCCGGTCCGCGCCGGTGGGCGCGGCCGGTCGGCGTCGGCGGCCGATCAGAAGCTGTAGCGCATCGACAGCTGCATGCGGTAGTTCGACGACGCGTTGCGCGCGTTGAACGCCGTGTACGTCGGGCTGAACGTGTAGATGCCGTCCGCCGTCGTCGTCTGCGTCTGGCCCGTCGGGAGACGGTTGCCGACGTGCGTCAGCACCGTGGTCGCCGAGCAGATCTGGCCGCAGGTCGCGTTCTGGTCGGAGAACGCCTGCTCGCCCCAGTTCTTGTTCAGCAGGTTCGTGAAGTTGATGATGTCCCAGCGGAACTGGAGGTTCTTGAACCGCTCGCCGCCGAACTTGCCGAGCGACTGCGCGACCGAGACGTCGACCTGGTTCACCCACGGGTTGCGGCACGCGTTGCGGGTCATGATGGTGCCGCGCGCGTCGTTGAGGCAGTCGTTCTCCGAGATGAACCTCTCGAAGGCCGCCGCCTGCTGCTGCGCGGTGGCCTGCTGCGCCGCCGTGCCGTTGTAGCCCTGGAAGAGGATCTCGTTCGCGTCCGTCGCGTTGCGCGGGACGTAGATCAGGTCGTTCTGCGTCTGGCCGTCGGCGTTCAGGTCACCGAACGTGCTCGACGAGCCGTAGACGTAGTCGAACGGCGCGCCCGAGTTGCCGGTGTAGATGACCGACAGGTCGGTCGCCGTCTTGAGGCGGTACGTGCCCGTCGCGACGATGCGGTGCGGCTGGTCGTACTTCGACTTCGTGACCGTCTTGTCGAGCAGGTTGCCGCTGACGCTGCGCTGGTAGCGGTAGTTCGAGCCGGCCGTGCTGCTGGTGACCGAGACGACGTCGCGCGCCTGCTGGTACGTGTAGGCGAGCGAGCCCTCCCACGCGTTGGCGAACGTCTTCTGCAGCTGCGCGGTCGCGCTCCACGTGTAGTCGCCCGACGCGTTGGTCACGTCGAGGACCTGCGTGCGGTTGCCGGTCGTGCGCGGGGTCGAGCCGGTGGCCGACAGCGTGCCGTACATGGTGCGGCCGTGCGCGTCCGTGCCCTGCGGGCCGACGAGCGCGAGGTTCTGGTAGAACGCGTTGTCCTGCGAGCGCGAGTACAGGCCCTCGAGCGTCGCGATCAGGTTCCCCGGGAGGCGGCGGTCGTAGCCGAGCGTCGCCTTGAGGTACTTCGGGTACTTGAAGTTGGGGTCGATCGAGTTGATCGCCGCGCCCGAGGCCGGGCCGCTGATCGCGGCGCCCGGGACGACCTGGCCGGTGCTGCGCGTGAACGGGGCGCACGACGTCGGCGGGTTGTCGATCGCCGCCTGGTTGAACTGCGGGACGAGCAGCGACGACGTGGCCGTCGCGTTGGGCGTCACGCCCGTGCAGGTGAGCTGCGAGAAGCCGCTCAGGCCCGTCGCGCCGAACGCGTTCGAGAGGTACACGAACGGCACCGCACCCGAGAACGAGCCGACGCCGCCGCGCAGCTGGTTGCGCTGGTCACCCGTCACGTCCCAGTTGAAGCCGAAGCGCGGCGAGATCTGCGCCTGCGACGGCACGCTGCTGGTGTGGCGGCCGTACTGCTGGAAGACGATGTCGTTCTCCGGCGGGAGCGTGGCGAAGTCCGGCTTGTCCCAGCGCACGCCGAAGTTCAGCGTCAGCGTCGGCGTGGCCGTCCACGAGTCCTGCGCGTAGAGCGAGTACGTCGCCGCCTTCACCGTCGCGATCCCGTTGTTCGGGTCGGTCGGCGCCGGCGCGGCGATCTGGTAGCGCGACGCGACGCCGTTCTGCAGGTCGGCGAGCGAGTTGAACTCCCACAGGCCGAGCCGGTTCGACGCGAACAGGTTGACCGACTTGTAGAAGACGTTCTTCGTGCCGAGCGTGACCGAGTGCGAGCCGACCGGGATCGTGAAGTTGTCGGTGATCTCGAACGTGCTCTGGTCGAGCGCGTTGCCCTGCGACGGCGCGTCGGTGCCGAACACGAGGCCGGCCGTGCCCGACGAGTTGTCGCTGCGCGGGATGCCGCGCACGGTGACCTGCGGGAACGTCACCGGGACCGTGCGGAAGTCCTCGGTCGTCGAGCGGTTCACGAGCAGCTCGTTGTACATGCCGTTCGTGAAGTTCGTCAGCAGCTGGCCGACCGTGCTGTTCGTGCGCGTGCTGAACTTGTAGCTGTTCGACGTCAGCGTGAAGAACGGCACCGCGGCCGTCGGCTGGCTGCGGCCGAAGGTCACGTTGTCCGCGCTCGCGTAGTTGTGGCGCAGCACCACGCGCGTGTTCCACGGCAGGTTCCCGTCGAACCGGACGAACAGGTTGCGGTTCGGGTTCTCGCGGATGACCGGGTCGCCCGTGCCCGCGCCCGTGAAGCCGTACTTCGAGGACAGGATCTGGTTCAGCTGGTCGATCGAGGCCTGCGAGACGTAGGCGTCGGACGCGCCGATGCTCGGGCCGTTCGCCGGCTGCTCGAGGCGCTGCTGCTCGTAGCTGACGAAGAAGAACGCCTTGTCCTTCCAGAGCGGGCCGCCGAGCGTGCCGCCGAACTGCTGCTGCGTGTAGTCGTTGAGGTACGGCTGCTTGCGCGTGAGCTTCTGGTCGCGCGTGTAGCCGTAGATGCTGCCGTGGAACTCGTTGGTGCCGCTCTTCGTCACCGCGTTGATGAGCAGGCCGCCGAAGTTGCCCTGGCGCACGTCGAACGGCGACAGCAGCACCTGGTACTCCTTCACGGCGTCGAGCGGGATCGACTTCGCGTTCGCCTGCGCGCCCGGCTGGCCGGTCGTGCCGAGGCCGAACATGTCGCCCGACTGCGCGCCGTCGATCTGGATCGCGTTCTGGCGCAGGTTCACGCCGCCGCCCGACAGGTAGCCGGTCGTCGTCGAGACCTGCGGGACGAGCTGGACGAAGTCCTGGAAGTTCC
>CBHYLO010000339.1:0-5435 GCA_966128675.1 uncultured bacterium
GTCAGGATCCCGAAGATCTCGGGCATGTTGTTCGTCGGGCGCCCGTCGCCGCGCTCCGCCATCGACAGCAGGTTCGCGAGGCGGTTGTTGACCTTGATGGGGAAGTTGAGCGGGTCCTGCCCGCTCTGGTTGCGCACCTGGTAGACCTTCTCCTCGATCGCGCTCGCGCTCGTGCGCAGCCGCTCGCCCGCGGTCTTCAGCGCGCTGTCGCCCGCCGCGCGCTTGTAGCGGTCGTCCAGCTGCGCCTTCACGCGGCGGATCTGGATCACCGCCATGTTCGCCTCCGTCGCCTTGTCGCGCACGCGGCGCCCGAACTGGTACTGCGCGTGGAGGTCGGCGTCGGTGACGTCGGTGAGCCACGGGTTGCGCTTCACGGCCAGCGGCGTGGTGAGCGTCTTCCCGTCCATCGTCAGGCGCACCGTGTAGCGGCCCGGCGGCAGCGCCGGCCCCGCGGTGCCCGCGCCCCACAGGATCATCCCCGGGAAGCTCTCGATTCCCTGCGCGCGCCCGTCGAACGCGAGGCGCTGCAGCCCCGCGCCCACCGGCAGGTAGGTCACGCCGCCGCGGCGGCGGCCCGTGGGCCGGTTCGCGGCGCCGCTGTCGGCCTTCGCGGTGTCCGGCTCGAACGTCCGCAGGACGGCGCCGGCCGAGTCGAGGACGTCGAGCCGCGCGGTCTTCGGGGCCGTCCTCGCGTACCAGCTGAACACGACGCCCGGGCCCGAGCGCACCACCGCCGGCGGCGCGAACAGGTGCGCGTCCTTCGCCAGGAGCGCGGGCGACGCCTGGCGCAGCGGCGCGAGGTCGTCGAGCACCCAGAAGCCGCGGCCGTGCGTGCCGATCACCAGCTCGTTCCCCTCGACGATCAGGTCCGCGATCGGGACGTCGGGCATGTTGAGCGAGAGGTCCTGCCAGCTGGCGCCGTCGTCGTAGCTGACGTAGACGCCGTGCTGCGTCGCCGCGTACAGCAGCCCGCGGCGCGTCGGGTCCTCGCGCACCGCGTGCACGTACGCGTCCGGGCGGATGCCGTTGACGATCTTCGTCCACGTGCGGCCGTAGTCGGTCGTCCTGAAGATGTACGGCGCGAAGTCGTCGAGCAGCGGGCGGCGCACCGAGACGTAGGCGCGCCCGTTGTCGAACGCCGACGCGTCGATCTGCGACACGCGGCCGAAGTCGGGCATCTCTCGTGGCGTGACGTTCGTCCACGTCTTCCCGAAGTCGCGCGTGACGTGCACGAGGCCATCGTCGCTGCCGGTCCAGATGACGTTCGCGTCGCGCTTGCCCGGGCCGACGGCGAAGATCGTCGCGTACACCTCGGGGCCGTTCATGTCGCCGGTGATCGGGCCGCCCGACTTCTCGAGCGTCTCGGGCGCGTGGCGCGTGAGGTCCCCGCTCAGCCGCAGCCACGTCTTCCCGCCGTCGCGCGTCGCCCACAGCCGCTGCGAGGAGACGAAAAGCAGCTTCGGATCGGCCTTGCTGAACAGGATCGGGAAGGTCCACTGCCAGCGCTCGCGGATCTCCTTCGCCGGCTCGCCCGAGTAGAACCACGGATACGGGTTCACCTCGCGCGAGGTGTTCAGGCGGCGGTTGAACTTGTCGACGTAGGCGCCGTTGTTGGTGCCGGAGTAGAAGACGTCGGGGTCGCGCGGGTCGGGCGCGATGTAGCCCGGCTCCCCGCCGCCCGCGACGTACGACACCGCCATCCCGCCCGCGGTGAGGTCGCCCGGCGCCGGCGTGGTGTCGTTGGCGCGGCGCGCGGGCGCCGCCATGCGCTGCCGGAAGGCGGCCGCGTTCCAGTCGAACGGCGTGCAGAGCGTGCTGTTGTCCTGCTGGCTGCCGCAGACGTGGTACGGCGTGTGGGTGGTCGTGATCGCGTGGTAGAACTGCTCCGTCGGGAAGTCCTGTTGCGTCCACCTTCCCCCGGTGTTCACGGAGACCGCGCCGCCGCCGTCGTTGGCGACCACGAGGTGCTTCGGGTCGTCCGGGTCGATCCACAGGTCGTGGTAGTCGCCGTGCGTCTCGCCGCGCACCTGCGTGATGGTCTTGCCGCCGTCCTTCGACGCGAACATCGACACGTTCTGCAGGTAGACCTTCTCGCGGTCCTTCGGGTCGGCGGTGACGTGCGTGTAGTAGAACGCGCGCTGCCGGATGTCGCGCTGCCCGTTCACGAGCGACCAGCTGGCGCCGGCGTCGTCGCTGCGGAAGAGGCCTCCGTTCTCGTTCTCGACCAGCGCCCACACGCGCTTGCTGTCGGCGCCGCTCACCGCCACGCCGATGCGCCCGACGACGCCCGCGGGCATTCCCTTCGCGCGCGTCACCTCGGTCCACGTCTCGCCGCCGTCGGTGCTCTTGAACAGCCCCGAGCCCGGGCCGCCGCTCGACATCTGGTACTCCTTGCGGTACGCCTCCCACAGCGACGCGTAGAGCACGTTGGGGTCGTTGCGGTCGATGACGAGGTCGATCGCGCCGGTGTTGGCGTCGCGGTAGAGGACGCGCTTCCACGTCTTCCCGCCGTCCGTGCTCTTGAACACCCCGCGCTCCTCGCTGGGCGCGCTGTACTTCCCGAACGAGGCGACGTAGACGACGTTCGGGTTGGTGGGGTGGATGCGGATCTTGGAGATGCCGTGCGACTGGCGGAAGCCGACGTGCGTCCACGTCTTCCCGGCGTCGGTCGACCGGTAGACGCCGTCGCCGGGCATGATGTTGCCGCGGATGCACGTCTCGCCGGTGCCGATGTAGACGACGTCGGGGTTCGACTCGCTCACCGCCACCGCCCCGACGGAGGCGCTGGTGATCTGGCCGTCGGTGACGGGCGCCCAGGTCTCGCCGCCGTCGGTCGTCTTCCACAGCCCGCCGCCGGTGGCGCCGAAGTACGCCTCGTCGCGCCGCCCCTTCACGCCGGTGGCGGCGATCGAGCGGCCGCCGCGGTCGGGGCCGACGTTCCGCCACTTGTAGCCGGCGAGCAGCGTGGAGTCGAGCGTGACGGCCGCGGGCGCGGCCGCCTTCGGGGTCGCCTTCGGCGCCGCGCGGCGCACGGGCGGGTCCGAGGGCAGGACGACGAGCGCGGAGAGCGCGAGGACGGACAGCGGACGCGTGGGCGACATGGGCAGGCGGGGGAGGGCGGGCCGAACGGGCGGGCGTCGGAGGGCAACGCACGCGCGCCCGGCAACGTTGTCCGCGGTACCGCCGCGGCGCCACGCCCGGGGCCGATCCTGGCGCGCCGGAGCCGAGGCGCGAACTGCATCGGACAGGATTGTCAGGATTGCCAGGATTCAGGGGATTCATCGCACCTCGTGGTGGCGAGGAGCGTCGCGCCACGCGGATCCCAATCCTGTGAATCCTGCAAATCCCGATAATCCTGTCCAATTGCCGTTCGGGGCCGGCGCGCCGGAGCCTTCATCGTTTCCTCATCCACCCCTCATCGCGCGGCAACACGGTGCGGCGCGGCCGATGCGACCTTGGCGGTGGGTCGATCCCCATCCCCACCCTCGCGGAGGACGTCCGATGCTCGCGTCCCGTCTGCTCGCGCCCCGCCCGTTCGGCTACGCCGCCGTCGCCATCGTCGTCGGCGCGACGATGGTGCTCCTCATCGGCGCCCTGCTCCTCGTGCTCGGCGCGGGCGCGGCGGGCGGTCCCTGAAGCGCCGCGGCGGGCGCGGCGGCGCGCGATTCGCGGACGTCGCGCCCGCATGACCCGGCGCCCCGGCCTCTTCCCGACGTTCTTCCTCACCGGCTTCGAGTGCTCCTCCTTCGTGTGGAAGGACCGGGGCCGGCGCGACCTGGCCGCGGAGACGCAGCACCGCCAGCGCGCGCGCGAGGACTACGCCGCCCTGCGTGACCTCGGCATCGCCGTCGCGCGCGAGGGGATCCCGTGGCCGCTCGTGGACCGCGGCGGCGCCTACGACCTCGCGCCCTTCGTCGATCCGCTGGTCGACGCGATGAACGCCGCGCAGGTCCTCCCGATCTGGGACCTGTGCCACTACGGCCATCCCGACGACGTCGACCCGTTCGGGCCGGACTTCGTGGACCGCTTCGCGCGCTACTGCCGCGCGGCGGCCGAGTACGTGGTGCCGCGCGTGCGCGGGCCGCACTGCTTCACGCCCATCAACGAGATCACCTTCTGGGGATTCTGCGGCGGCGAGTGGGGCTGGGTGGCGCCGTTCGGGCGCGACCGCGCGACGCGGCACCGGCTGCGGAAGGTGCTGTGCGAGGCGGCGATCGCCGGCGTGCGCGCGATCCGCGACGTGGACCCGGAGGCGCGCATGGTCCACACCGAGCCGCTGATCCAGGTGGTGCCGCCGACCGACCGCCCCGACCTCGCCGACGAGGCGCGCCACGAGGCGGTCGACGACGCGTTCTTCGCCTGGGACGTGCTCGCGGGGCGCCTCCATCCGGAGCTCGGCGGCGCGCCGGAGATCCTCGACGTCGTCGGCGCGAACTGCTACGCGTTCGGGCAGATGGAGTACCGCGCCAGCGGCCCGCACCACGCGATGGCGCCGCGCGATCCGCGCATCCGCCCGCTCTGCGACATGCTGGGCGACGCGTGGGAGCGGTACCATCGCCCGATGATCATCGGCGAGACGAGCGGCATGGGCGACGGGCGCGCGGCGTGGCTCAAGGACGTGATGGAGGAGTCGCTGGCGGCCGTGAACCGCGGCATCGACCTCCACGGCGTGTGCCTCTATCCCGCGGTCGACATGCCCGACTGGCACACGGGCGCGTGGCTGCACAACGGCCTCCTCGACGTCGTGGACGAGGGCGGGCAGCTGCGCCGCGTGCCGAACGCCGCGTACGTGGCGGAGCTGCGCCGCTGGCAGCGCGAGCTCAATCGCGTGACGGTGCTGGACGAGGATCCGTTCAGCGATCCCGTGGAGCTGCAGGACGTGATCGACGCGGCGCGCCGGCTGCAGCCCGCGGCGGACCAGGACTGGAGCTGAGCGGCCCTTCCCGGGCTCCGCGTGCGATCGGGCCGTGTCGTGGCCTTCGGAGGTCGGCGAACGAGGGGATGCGGATGCCCCGGATCAGGAACGGATCATTCGGATCGCTCCCCGGAGCGCATGGGACGTCGCCGCCACGCGGAGCGATCCGAATGATCCGTCCGCATCCGGAGGATCCGCATCCCCCGTTCGCCGACCCGTGCCCGGCGCGCCGGACACGAACGGCGAACGGCGTCGCACGGAATACGTCCGATAACGGCTTTGACAAGAGCGGATGGCGACGCGTGGGTGCGATGATCATCGCGCTCCACCGGAGCCATCCGCCGTTGTCAGATCCTCTTCAGACTTCTTCCTTGCAGATGCCGTTGCCGTTCGCCGTTCTGGTCCGGTGCGACGGCACGCGTCACGCGCCGTGCGACACGCGGACCTCCGCCCCGAACGCCGCCCGCACCCCGGGCGTCACGCCCGGCATCCCCGACACCCGCAGCTCGCGCAGCCGCGG
>CBHYLO010000340.1:0-5427 GCA_966128675.1 uncultured bacterium
CACGCCGCGGAGCTGCGCGCGCGCGCTCGCGTCGCCGCGGCGCGTCGCGTCGTCCAGCCGCAGCGCCGCCGCGGTCCCCTCGGCCCCCAGCGCGTCCCAGGCGGTCGCCGCGCCGAGCAGGTCACCGACGCGCGCGCGCGCCGTCGCCTCGACGACGTCCAGCCGCTCGCGGGCCGCGGGTGAGGTGATCGCGCGCCGCTCGCGCGCGCGCGCCGCCGCGTCGGGCTCCAGCGCGAGCGCGCGCAGGCGCAGCCAGTCGGCGACCATGGGCGCCAGCTCCGCCGCGCGCCGGTAGGCCGTGCGCGCCGAATCGGCGAGCGGCGCGTCGAGCGTGGCGGCGGCCGTCGCGCGCGTCTCGAGCGCGCGGGCGGTGCGCACCAGCGCGGCTGCCTCGGCGTCGCGCTGCAGCGTGCCCGCCGAGGCGGCGGTGATCGTGGCCGCGCTGTCGGCGCGCGGGTCGGCGGGCGGCTGCGCGCCGGCGCACTGTCCGCCGTTGGCGGCGGTGGTCAGCGCGACGCCGAGGGCGAGCGCGGCGGCGCGGAGGGGACGGGGCTGCGAAGGCATGCCCCGCCAGGTTCAAGCACGGTGCCGCGCGTTCCTGCTCGGGTCTCCGGGGTCAGCCCTCGGGGATGACGTCGCGCTCGAAGACGAGCGTCAGGCGCTGCGCGTCCTGCGACATCATGGTCGGCGCCCACCCGCCGCGGCTCCGCTCGTTCAGGAGATCCGTCAGCGCGTCCTCGTCGTCGCGAAGGTGGCGCGTCAACCGGAGCACGACCGCCTGGTATTCCTTCATGCCGCCTAGGCGAGGGGAAGCAGACCAACTCGGCGCGTAGAGCGTTGCGGTCGCAATGGTTAGGCGACCGTCGTTGATTGCACAAGAGGCTGCAGTCGCCGGAAGTGTGCCAGACTGTGTGCTAACAGTGTCGGTGTGCTGCAGTCTGGCCGGTTGTTCACTGATCCGAGGAGCATTCGGGCTCGGACGAGGCGCTGCCGTTCGCTCGTGAGAACCATCACCTGCCCGAGTCCTGTGTCAGGCCGTGGCTTGCGGAGAAGGGCAAGCTCCTGGCGTACCGGACCTCGTTCCTCCGAACGCGTCCCCCTCGTGGAGCGTCGCTTCCCCTCAGTGATCGCGTTCCGCCGTGACCTGCGCACGATCGTCATCGACGGTGCGGAAAGGGACGAGGTAGAGCGATGGCTCGACCAGGCCATCGAGGCTCCCGCGCAGGAAGCTCTCGTTCGCTTTCGGATGGGGCGAAGTTGAGGCCGGATGATTGGTCGACGCTCGCCGCTCACGTCGTGGCGCTCGACAGCGCGGCGATGGCGGTGAGTGAAGACGGACAGATCGGAGCAGACGACAACGTAGGAAGCGGATCTCGCACAGGGCTTCTCGATGCTCCGATGTCCGCCGCGTCCGAAGAGCCCAGGGCGTCTGCCTGACTGCGCGCTGCTCCCTCATGGCCAGGCATCATGCGGCACTGACCGTCAGACGCACCGCAGTTCGACAGCGTGCGTGTGAGCGGCGGCGAAGGCCGATCGTTCACCCCCGCGTGGTGGTGCGAGGGCGCGGCCTCTCCTGCGGATCCCCATGACACACCACGGGCCCCACGCGGTGAATGACGTGGAGCCCGCAGTGTGGTGACCGAGAACCGTGGTGGAGTGCCCCCAACGCGGTGGGTACAGCGCGTCACCCGCCCTCGGTCTTCGCCTACAGCGTCGCGTGGACCGCGCCCAGGCCTCCCACCGTCGGTCGCTCGTACACGCTCGCGGTGGCGTCCACCTCCCGTCGACGGAGCAGGAGGGAAGCAGCACGCGCCAACGGAGCGCCTCCGATCTCCGCGCACTGTGCCGGCGTGAAGCCCGCGAGGTCGCGGCGGGGCCGATGCAGCCACGCCTCGGCGGCGCGCGGGTCGTCCGCGAACGTCTCGGCGGCGCGTGCCGCCAACCAGTACAGCGGCGCGTCCGACGTGTGGCCGTCGTACGAATGAGGGTCCATGCGCATGCCCGTCGTCATCCGGTCCCGTGATCCTCTCGTGAGGGTCCCCAACGCACGCCGACGCAATGCATAGGGCGTGCGCGAGCGCGACCCCTCACCATCACCCGGCCGGTGGAGCGGGCGTCCGGACGTCACCTGGCGACGCCTCCGGCGATCCGCGCACGCTCCAGCAGGGCCGCCAGGCGCGCCTCCGGACACACGCTCCAGTCCTTCGGCACCGGCGCCAACCGGCGGGCCTCCCTCGGGTCCTGCGGCTGCCGCTCGGCCTCGAACACGAGCCACCCGGCGTTCCAGGGCTCGGGGAGGACGGGCTGGAGGCGCGGGGTGCTCACCGTTCGTCGCTCGGATCCGCGACGTCGCTCCAGGACCGGCGGGTCGTCCAGGTCGTCGATGCTCACGCACCGTCGGTCGGCCCCCGCGCGACGCTCGCCGAACGTCTCTCCCGGTTGCACGAGCCAGACGCGCCAGCGGCGACCATCTGGGGTGCGGAACTCACGGTGCGGCATGGGCTTCGGCGGCGGGTGCTACGATGACGTGGGAGGCCCCCGCCGAGGGCAACGCGTGTGCCTCTGGTGGTGCGCTACGTCACAGATCGACCGCTCCACCACCATGCAGCATGAGGCTCGGGCAGTGGTCTCCGCGGCTCGTGGCGTGGCGTGGGCTCCCGGCCGCTGCGCCGGTGTGGCGTGGCCCTCGAGGATCCGGTGCGCGGCGTTCCGCTCCCACGGTTCGGAGCGGCAGCCTCCGATACAACACGAGCCCACGGTTCGCCTGCACCGAGGGCCCGCGTTGCGCGTTGGGTATGCCGGCCCGGGTGCCGACGATGCGACGAGCCCAGCAAGAAGCGGGCTGGTGCGGAAACAGGCGATACAGGCAGGTTCGCCTCCTCTCCTCGATCCTCGGCGACGCATGCGACCCGAGCGCCACGCGCACCTGCAGCCTCCGTTGCGAGCGGATTCCGCGGCCTTCGCGGTCGATCCCGCGGACCCCCGCATCATCCCGCTCTGGGTCGAGGTCGCGGGCCGCCTGCGCCCCGTCTGCGAGGCGATCCGCATGCCCCGTCACCAGTTCGCCGCGCTGGTGTGGCGGATCGTGGTCTTCCACCTGCGCTGGCGCCCGCCGGCGCCGGGGACCCCTGAACGCGAACGATCCCCACGCGCCCGGAGCGGCACCTGAGGATCGTCGTCTCGCGGGTCCCTGGGGGAGGACTGGTGGCGATGTTGCCATCTCCGTCGCCTGTGCGCAAGTCAACGCCCCAGTTCTGTCGCGTGCATGCTCGCCTTCGCTTGCCCACGAAGCGTCTCGATGTCCTGCTGCTCCCAGCGATGTCGCCTGCGGGCGATCGAGCGCGCGAGGTCTTCCAGCTCCCCCGCAGGCATGCCGGAGAGCACCGGACGCAAGCGCCGTAGGACGTCCGCCGTCATCGACTCGACCTCTGGCGGGTCCTGAGGGGGCGTTGGGGGGCCTGCGGCGTCACGCATGCCCCAGGCTCAGTGCGAGGACGGCGCCCCGGCGGCTGGGATCCGGTGACGCCACGCACCAACCACGCGCATCCAGAGGCCTCGCCGTGTGCGCTCGGTGGAGCGCTCATGGACCAGCGCGCCCGCCCCTCATGTCGCCCGGCTCAGGTCGAACAGCGCGCCGTCGGACAGCTGGTGCCAGCTCGCGGGGTACGCGCACACTTGCCGGACGGCGTCCACCGCGTGGAAGAACAGGCATCGTGTAGAGCCCCCCGACTGCGCGTCGGGACACGCGCGCTCCCACGCGAGCCACACGACGCCATCGGCGACGATCTCGCGGACCGGGGATGGACGGGACGAGTCCGTGCCTCGGATCGGGAAGGCCGGTCGTCGGAGCTGTATCCAGTCTGGCGATTCGCCGTCGTCGGACATGGCCCTGCCTCTCCATTGGTTCCCGCGGGACCCGTCGCGCACGGCTCGGACGAGCAGGCATCGGCGACCCGGCTCCACTGCTGCGGCCCCGGCACTCCGACGTCCGCTCCCGCTCTCTGCCGTCGGCACGATAGGCTGATGACGACAGCTCGCCCACGGTCCCCGGAACCATGTCCCGCGTGCGGTGCGATGCTCGCCAAGCCACCAGCGGGCCGCGGCGCGTGTCCGACCTGTGGCGCAAGGCTTCTGCGTCCACGCTA
This sequence comes from uncultured bacterium, assembly GCA_966128675.1. GTDB lineage: Bacteria > Gemmatimonadota > Gemmatimonadetes > Gemmatimonadales > Gemmatimonadaceae > Roseisolibacter. The sequence continues at coordinate 4,146 of CBHYLO010000340.1, forward strand.
CACCGAGGACGGGCAGCTCCGCACGCTCGATCAACTCCGGGCTTGGGGACTGGAGCACATGCGCGCGATGCACGCCCGCGATCTCGCATCCGCCATCGACAGGCCGGGGCTCTTCGCGACTGCGACGATCGTCCTGACAGGCCACCGGGAGCCGTGCGCGACCTGCGCGGCCGACGCGAATCGCGTCTGCGCGATCGACGATGTCCTGCGCACGCAGCCGCTCCCGCACGCTGGATGCACCTGCGTGGACCGCGACGGCGTGCAGGGCGTCTGCGGATGCTGGTGGGCTCTCAGCGACGAGCGACCGGCGTCGTCGTGCGTGCGGTGACCTTGCCGCGTGGGGCCTGCCCGGCCGTGGTCGTGGCGCCATCGAGCTCTCCCGCGCACCAACACAGGTGCGGACTCCGTGGCCACGCCATACGCGTCCCGCGTGCAGCAGTCTGGACGTACCGGACCCGTGCGTCGCGCGGCGGCATTCTGCGTCGTCCCGGGCGTCGCTAGCTTGCGCCGCATGGACACCACCTCGACGCCCGACACGGTCGCGCCGGCGAGTGCGCCGACCGACGCGGACACGCCCGCCTCGCTCGTGGTCGTGCGGCACCCGCTGGTGCAGCACAAGCTCGCGCTGCTGCGCGACCGCCGCACGCCGACCAAGATCTTCAAGGAGCTGGTCGACGAGATCGCGATGCTGATGGCCTACGAGGCCACCGCCGACCTCGCGCTGGCCGAGGTGTCGGTCGAGACGCCGCTGGAGCGCACGGTGGGCCACGAGGTGAGCGGCAAGAAGCTCACGCTCGTCCCGATCCTCCGCGCCGGACTCGGCATGGTCGAGGGGATCCTGCGCCTCGTGCCGGCGGCGCGCGTGGGCCACATCGGCCTGTACCGCGACCACGACACGCTCGAGCCGGTGGACTACTACTTCAAGGTCCCCGGCGACGCGGCGGAGCGCGACTTCTTCGTGCTCGACCCGATGCTCGCCACGGGCGGCAGCGCGGCGAGCGCGGTGACGTCGCTCAAGCGCGCCGGCGCCACGCGCATCAAGTTCCTCTGCCTCGTCGCCGCCCCGGTGGGCGTGCGCCGCCTGGCCGAGGCGCACCCGGACGTCACGATCTACTGCGCGTCGCTCGACCGCGAGCTGAACCCGCAGGGGTACATCCTGCCGGGGCTGGGCGACGCGGGCGATCGGCTGTTCGGGACGCGGTAGGGCGGAGGACGGAACCGCGGAGAACGGAACGGCGGAAGACGGTGGGGCGTGAGACGGAAGAGCGGACCCTTCGCGCTT
>CBHYLO010000341.1:0-5426 GCA_966128675.1 uncultured bacterium
GCTGCAGCGCGACGCGGGCCAGCGCGCGCCGCGTGGCGACCACGCACAGCGTCGTGTTCGTCAGCGGCGGCGCGCTCGCGTCGGCGAAGCGCGCGGCGGCGGACGCGCCGGCCGCGAGCACGCGCGCCGCGTCCACGAACGCGCCGTCCGGCCCGCGCGCGCCCGCGAGAACCGCGCCCACCGCGTCGCGCACGTCGCCGAACGCGTTCACCACCGCGAGCGCCGCGCACGCGTCGTCGCCGTCGCCCAGCAGCGCGGCCCCGAAGCCGCCCTTCATCGCGCCGGCGGCGCCCAGCAGCTTGCCGACCGTCGTGCCCGTACCGGCGCCGACGCTGCCCTGCTCCACCAGCCGCGGCGTCGCGCGCGCGCACGCGTCGTACGCCATCGCGGGCGTCGGCCGCGCATCGAAGCGCCCGCACGGCGCGAGGTCGAACACCACTGCCGCCGGCACGATCGGCACGACGCCCGCGCCGACGTCGAAGCCGCGGCCGCGCTCCTCCATCCAGCGCATCACGCCCGCCGCCGCGTCCAGGCCGTACGCCGAGCCGCCCGTGAGCAGCAGCGCGTCCACGCGGTCGACCAGGTGCTCGGGCGCCAGCACGGCCAGCTCGCGCGAGCCCGTCGCGCGCCCCACCACCGCGGCGGCGGCGCGGAACGGCCCGTCGATCCCGCGCACCACCGTGCAGCCCGTTCCGCCCGCGACGTCGCTCGCGTGGCCGACGGCGAGCCCGAACGGCGCGAGCTCCACGGGCGGCGGCGCGGCCGTCATCCGATCGAGCCCTGCGACGCCGCCGACTCCGCGCCCGGCGCCAGTGCCTCGTCCGGCGGCTCGATGCACGGCAGCTCCACCGTGAACGCCGCGCCGCCGCCCGGCGCGACGTCCGCGCTCAGGCGCCCGCCGTGCTCGCGCACGATGCCCGACGACACCGCGAGCCCGAGCCCCGTCCCCTCGCCCACCGGCTTCGTCGTGAAGAACGGCTCGAAGATGCGCTGCCGGTCCTCGGGCGAGAGCCCCGGCCCGCTGTCCGCGACGACGACGAACAGCCGCTGGTCCTCGCGGCGCGTGCGCACCGTCAGCCGCCGCTCGCCCGCGTGCCGCACGAGCGCGTGCTCGGCGTTCGTGATCAGGTTCAGGAAGACCTGCTGCAGCTGCGGCCCGTCGGCGAGCGTCGCCGGCAGCTCGTAGTCCAGCTCCAGCTCGATGTCCACCTGCTGCGCGCGCAGCGCGTAGCGGCGCAGGTCGAGCGCGTCGAGCACCACGCGGTTGAGGTCCGTGGCCGCGCGCTGCGGCGGGTGCTGGCGCGCGAACGCCAGCAGCTTGCCCACGATGCGCGCCGCGCGCCGCGCCTCGCGGTGGATCGTGTCGGTCAGCTCGCGCAGCTCGCGCGCCTCCGGGCCCGACGCCGCGTCGAGCGCCGGCTCCGCCAGCAGCAGCTCGCTGAACGCGAGCACGCCCGCGAGCGGGTTGTTCAGCTCGTGCGCGACGCCGCTCACCAGCTGGCCCATCGCCGCCAGCTTCTCGCGCTGCAGCAGCTGCTCGGCCAGGCGCCGCTCGCCCGTGACGTCGCGCACGACGCCCAGCGCGCCGTCCACCACGCCGTGCTCCACGACCGGCGAGGTGATCACCGACGCCACGCGCGCGCGGCCCTGCCGGTCGCGGTAGCGCAGCTCGCGCCGCACGCGCTCGCCGTGCAGCGTCGCCTCGACGATCGCCACCACCGCCTCGCGGTCGCGCGGATCGGCGACGGCGCTGCAGTGCTGCCCGATGAGCGTCGCGCGGTCGTGGCCCGTCGCCAGCTCCATCGCGCGGTTGACGCTCGTGAGCCGGCCGAGCGAGTCGATGGTGAAGATCGCGTCGGACGCCGACTCGACGAGGCGCGAGTAGCGCGCCTCGCTCGCGGCCACGTCCTCCTGCGCGCGGCGCTCCTCGGTGACGTCGCGCAGCGAGGCCACGACGCCGCTCGTCGCGCCGACCTCGCGCAGCGGCGCGTTCGACACCTGCACCACGCGCTCCTCGCCGTCGGGGCGCACGACCACCACCTCGTAGCGCTGCGGCTGCCCCTCGCGGCCGAGCGTGGAGCGCTGCACGACCTCCTCGGCGTCGTCGGCGCGCACCAGCTCCGACGCCTGCGCGCCCAGCAGCGCCTCGCCGCGCCCGAACAGCGCGATCGCCGCCGGGTTGGCGAAGGTGATGCGCCCGTCGCGGTCGCTGATGACGATCGCGTCGCCCGTCGTCTCGACCACGCTGCGGTAGCGCTCCGCGAGCGCCAGCTGGCCCGTGACGTCGTCGAACGTCACCACCGCGCCGCCGCCCGGATGCGGCGCCGCCACGAGGTCGAACACGCGGCCCGGCACGTCGGGCGTCAGCGGCCCGCGTTCGCCGGCCGCGCCGTCGGCCGCGCGCAGCAGCGCCCGCGCGGGCGCGCCCTGCCGCAGCGCGGCGCGCACCAGCGCCGACGCGCTCGGCGCGGTCCCGTCGGCGGGCAGCGCGTCGTCGTCCTCGCCCTCGCGCACCACCGGCGCGACCATCGCGTGGCCCAGGCGCCCCGTCTCGTCGCGGCCCGCGAGCCGCGCGTCCAGCGACGCGCCGTAGAGCGCCCACGGCGACGCCCCGCCCAGCAGCTCCGCCGCGCGCGCGTTGCAGCGCACGATCCGGCCGTCCTCGTCGAGCACCGCCATGCCGGCCGCGATCGCGTCGAACGACACCTGCCACTCGCGCGTCGACGCCTCCGCCTCCTCGAACAGGCGCGCGTTGACGATCGCGACCGCCACCTGCTCGGCCAGCCGCTCCAGCACGCGCGCGTCCTCGGCCCCGAAGTCGGCGGCGCGGTTCACCACCGCGATCGCGCCGATCACGCCGTGCGCGGCGCGGAGCGGCACGACGACCGTCTTCTGGATCGGCGCCACGCTCTCCAGCGCCGCCACCGACTGCGCGTGCCGCGAGACCTCGTTCAGCACGAGCGGCGCGCCGTCCTCCATCGCGCGCCCGAGCAGGCTCCCGTCGATGGGGAGGTGCACGCCGGCGAGCAGCTCCACGCAGCCGACGCCCGCGACGACGTGCAGCCAGCCGTCGCGCTTGAGCGCGATGCACGCGCCCTCGGTGTGCAGCAGGCCCACCGTGTGCCGCAGCACGAGGCGCAGCACCTCGCCCAGGCGCAGCGACGCGCCCACCGCGCGCGCCACCGCCACCAGCGCCTCGCTCTGCCGGCGCTCCGCCTCGCTCTCGGCGAAGAGGCGCGCGTTGGCGATCGCGGTGCCCGCCTGCGCGGCCAGCGTGCGCAGCAGCTCCTCCTGCTCCGGGCCGAACGCGCGCGGCGCGGCCGCGTGCACGGCGAGCACGCCCACGAGCTGCGTGCCGACGCGCATCGGCACCGCGAGCACGCTGCGCGCGGGCCCGCCGTCGCCCACCAGGTCGTCGGCCGCGGCGAGCGGCGCGCGCGCCGCGTCGTAGTCGTCCACGCGCACCGTCACGCCCGTGCGCGCCACCTCGCCGATGGGGCCCGCGCCCAGCGGCTGGTCGGCGCGCGGTCGCTGCAGCCCGTGGATCTGCCGGATCGCCGTGCGCACGATCCCGCGCTCGACGTCGGGATGCGCGACCACCAGCCCGTCGTGCGGCACCAGGCGCGCGACCTGGCGCGCCAGCTCGCGCACGACCTCCTGCGCGTCCAGCGACCGCGCGAGCGCGCCGCCGGCGTCGTACAGGCGCTGCAGCCGCTCGGCGCGCTGCGCCGCGAGCGCCGCCAGGTCCGCCCGCACGCACTCGTGCGCGAGGTGCCCCGCGAGGAGCGCGATGCCCTGCACCACCGCGTCGGCCGGCGGCGCACCGGTGGCGCCCTCCAGCAGCACGGTCGCGTGGCAGACGCCGTCGGCGCCGCGCGCGGCCAGCACGTAGACGCCGGCGGCCGCCGCCCCGCCGAACGCCGCGCCGAACTCGTCGCGCGCCCACGGATCGCGCAGGTCGAGCCAGTAGCCCGCGCCCAGCCCCACCTGCGCGCGCCGGCGCTCCAGCAGCCGGAGCCAGCGCCGCCAGACGCGGCCCGCGACCAGGACGCCCGGCAGCGCCCGCACCGCCGCCTCGTCGTCGAAGCCCTCGGCCACCAGGAGCGTGCGCTCCATCGCGCCGTCGCGCACCTCGAGCACCGCGCGCCCGAAGCCGAGCGCCCGCATCCCCGCCAGCAGCGCGCGGAGGCGCGCGTCCGCCCCCTCGGCCGCGTCTGCGGCGCCCGTCGCGTCGGCGACGATGCGCAGCGCCGCGCCGGCGTCGACGGCGGCGTCGACACGGGCGCGCGGCGGCTCCGCCGGGGCGGCGGCGTCGGCGGTCTCGGGATGGGTCATCGGCAGGCGCGTGGCGGCCGGCGCGGGGAGCGCGGCCGCCTCACGGAACGGCTAGGAGGCGGGGACGAGCAGGGTGGCGGCCAGCGGATCGACGCGCGCGACGAGGGGCGTGCGGCCGAGCAGCTCGCCGTCCGCCTGGGCCGCGCGCTGGGGCACGGTCTCGATGCGGAACTCGCGTGCTGCACGGTAGACGACGCAGCGGTCGTCGCGAAAGTCCTTTCTCAGCAGCCGCCAGGAGACGCGCACGGCGTCGCCGACCGACTCGGGCGAGAACAGGCACAGGTCGAGGCGCCCGTCGTCCGCCCGGATACCCGGGCCGAAGTGGAACAGGTCCCCCAGCACCGCGCCGAAGTTGACGATCATGACCGCCGCCGCGTCCCGCCGCAGCTCCTCCGCGCCGTCGATCACCACGCGGACCGCGAACCGGTCGCGGGCGATCAGGGCGCGCGCGGCGGTCAGGGCGTAGGCGAGGACGCCCAGGCGGCGCTTCCAGCGGGCGGGCGTCTCCTCGATCATCCGCGCGTCGATGCCCACGCCGGCCGCGAAGGCGAAGCGGCGCGGCGCCTGCCCCTCGGCCTCGACGACCCCGAGGTCGATGCGCGCGACGTTGCCGTGCAGCAGCGACGCGACCGCGTCCTTCACGCCGAGCGGGACGCCGAGGGTGCGCGCCATCAGGTTGCCGGTGCCGCCGGGGAGGATGCCGACCGGCGTGTCGCCGTGCGCCAGCGCGCCGACGACCTCCATCGCCGTCCCGTCGCCGCCGAGCGTGAACACCGCGTCGACGGCGTCGCGCGCGGCCGCCAGCTCGGCGGCGTGGCCGGCGCGGACGGTGCGCGCGACGGTGCACGCGACGCCCGCCCGCGCGAACGCCTCGCGGGCGTCGGCCTCGCGCGCGGCGGCCTGGCGCGCCGCTGGGTTCACGATGAGCAGGACCTTCCGGATCCCGTCGACGTTCGGCGCTCCGCGCTCGGCGCTCACGCCGCCGCCGGGACGAAGTGAGCGCCGAGCGCGGAGCGCCGAACGTCGAGTGGATCGTCGTTCGTCAGAAGCTCCACCGCCGGAAGATGTCGATGCCGCCCTGCGTCGGCGTC
>CBHYLO010000342.1:0-5419 GCA_966128675.1 uncultured bacterium
GTCGCCCTGCCGGCGGTCGCCCTGCCGACGGTCGCCCTGGCGGCGCTCGCCCGCGGGCGCGCTCGTCGCCTGGGCCGCGAGCGCCGCCAGCGCGGGCGCGGTGATGGACGGCGCCGCGGCGGACGGCGCCTGGGCGGGCGCCACCGCGACCGGCGCATCGCTGCCGTCGTAGCCCACCAGCGCGTCGATCAGCGCCTGGTAGCCGTCCGGCGTCTCCAGCGCGCCGCCCGGGCCGCTCGCGCGCAGCGTCGCCTCGACGGCGTCGAGCAGCGCCTTGAGCATGTCCACGGAGCGCAGCGACAGCGTCGCGCAGGCGCTCGTGTAGGCGATCTCGCGGTCGCGCACGCGCGACAGCAGCGACTCCGCCTCGTGCGCGAAGCTCGTCAGCCGCACCAGCCCGATGAACGCGGAGGTGCCCTTCACCGTGTGGAACGCGCGGAAGACCGTGTTGACGGCCTCGATGTCGTCGGGCGTGTGCTCCAGCGCCAGCAGCGCCGCCTCGGAGCCGCTGATGCAGTCGCGGCTCTCGACGAGGAAGTCGCGCAGCAGGTCCAGGTCGACGTCGGCCGGGAGAAGATCCGATTCCGCGGAGGACGATCCTGCGGAGGACGATCCTGCGGAGGACGAGACCGCGGAGGACGATGGAGCGTGCGACGGTGGAGCGGCGGCCGCCGGCGGCGCGGCGAGGCCGGCGTCCATCGCCTGCTCGATCAGCGCGCACACCTCCGCGAACGTGGCGGCGGGATCCGCGGCCGTCCCCTCGGCGAGGGGCTTCAGCACGCGCACCGCCTTCGCGACCGTGGGCTGGATGGCGATCGGCACCTTGTTGCCGAAGGCGAGGTCGGCGAGCGCCTCGCGGATGCGCGCGAACTCCTCCCGATCCTCGGGCTCGAGCTGCAGCAGCAGGGTGACGGCGTCGTCGAGCGTGAACTCAGACATCGGGGTGACCGGAAAGGAGCAGGAGATGCGGGATCAGCGGCCGCCGGCTGCGGCGGCGAAGAACTGCGAGCTGCGGCTCTGGAGCGCCTGCTCGAAGGCGGCGAGCTCGATGACGAGCGCCGCGTGCAGGTCGGCCACGTCCTCGTGCGTGGCGCGCCCCGACCAGAGGAAGTCGACCAGCTGCACGGTGCGGATGGCGCCGACGTTGAGCGCGGCGCCGCGCACGCGCAGCACGCGCGACGAGAGCTCGTCCTTGCCCATCTCGTCCACCGACGACCGCCCCTCGCGGATCTTGCCGAGGTTCTGCACCAGCTCCGCGAGGTGGTCGCGGGCGAGCATGAGCAGCGGGTGGAAGGTGCGGCTGTCGACGCGCAGGCGCTTGATCATCTCGCGCCAGCTCTCCCAGCGCGCGGGCGCGCGCTTCAGCGCGCGCTCGATGCGGGTCGCGAACGCGTCGACGTTGATGGGCTTCTTGACGAAGTCGACGGCGCCCAGCGCGAGCGCGCGCTCGACCGTCTTGGCGTCGGCGTTGGCGGTGCAGAACATCACGGGGATGTCCTGCAGGTGCGGCCGCACGAGGATCTGCTCGATCAGCTCCAGCCCGTGCATGTCGGGGAGCATGAGATCGGCGATGATCAGGTCGATCGGCTGCCGCGCCACCTGCTCGAGGGCCTCGGCGCCATTGTGCGCCACGACGTGCGCATGCCGGAGCCGCTTGAGCAGCGCCGTCATGATGTGACACGTCACGAGGTCGTCTTCGATGAGGAGGATCACGGGGACTCCAGGTGGGCGGCGGTCGCGGTCGCGACGCCTCTGGAGCCAGTATCGGCCGGTGCGGCGGGCGGATTAACCGCCGGGCGCGATCGCCGGCAGCCGCAGCGTGACGGTGGTCCCCTGGCCGTGCACGCTCGCCACCGCGAGCTGGCCGCCCAGGCGCGCGGCCAGCGCCTGCGCGAGCACGAGCCCCAGCCCGCTGCCGCCGACGGGCGACGCATCCTCGGGCGCGTCCAGCCGGTCCCACGCGCGGAAGAGGCGCGCGCGCTGCGCGTCGGTGAGGCCCGGGCCCGTGTCGACGACGTCGAGCGCCAGCCCGCCGGCGCCGTCGCCGCGCGCGCGCAGCCGCACGCCGCCGCGCCGCGTGTACTTCACGGCGTTGCCGGCGAGGTTGAGCAGCACCTGCCGCACGCGATCCGCGGCGACGACGACGGTCGCGGGCGCGTCGTCCGCCACCTCGACGTCGAGCGTGAGCCCGCGCGCCGCCGCCAGCGGCGCCAGCGTGCGCGCCGCGCCCTCCAGCAACGCGCGCGGCGCGACGGCGGCCGCCCGGTCCGCCGCGTCGTCCGCGACGCCGGCGTCCAGCCGCGCGAGCGTCAGCGCGTCCTCGACCAGCCGCAGCATCGCCCCCGCCGCCTCCTCGAGCGCGGCGACGTGGCCGGCCTGCTCGTCGTCGAGCGCGGTGGCGCGCAGGAGGCCGAGGAGCCCCTGCATGCCGTGGAGGGGCGTGCGGAGCTCGTGGGCGAGAGCGGGGAGAGGGGGAACGGCGGACAACGGAGAGGCGGAGGACGGGGCGGCGGAAGACGGTGAAGCGTGAGACGATGGAGCGGCCACTGCGGAGACGAGCAGGTTACAGGTACGGAAACGGCGGGACCGCGCCAGTGCGCCGGTCCCGCCGTTTCGTCTCACGCTGCATCGTTTCGCGCCGTTCCGTCGTCCGCGGTTTCGTCCTCCGCCCCACCGATCACTTGAAGATCTCGTCCGCCACCGCCTGCCGCTGATCCGCGTTGCGGGTCGTGGCGTTCGGGTCGAACGTGCGGGCGTCGGGGGACTGCGTGCCGGCGCGCACCATCACGGTGGCCGGGTCGAAGAGCTTGGCGATGTTCAGCAGGCGGCTCTCCATGTCCGTCAGCACGCTCGACGCGTAGGCCAGCTGCTGCGTCGTGATGTCCTGGAACTGGAGGCAGCCCATCATCCCGAAGATCTCCTCGCGCAGGAGGTCGCGGGTGTGCTGGCCCTTGTCCTTGTCGCCCGCCGCGTCGGCCGCGTCGAGGTCGTCGATCATGTTCTGCGCGCGGTCCAGCGCGTCGAGGATGTCCGTCGCCGCCACCTCGGTGGCCGACGTCACCTCGCGCAGCTTCTCGCTCGTGTGCTGCAGCTTCTCGACCGTCGCGGTCTCGAGCGCGTTGCGGCTGTCGCGCAGGTTGGCGAGCACCGCCTGGATCTCGTGGTTCGCGCGCTCGAGGATGAACGGGAGCGCCGCGAGACCGACCGGCTGGCCCTCGGGCTGGTTGAGCAGCGCGCGCAGGTGCATCGCGGCGGGGTGCTCGGGCGGCGCCTCGGCCGGCTGCGACGCCGCGGGCTGGAGCCCCTCGAGCTCCTGGTCGACCAGGCGCAGCGTCGCCTCGGTCTCGTAGAGGACTTCGTGTCGGGCGGCCATGGTGGTCATCCGGCCGCGACGCTCATCAGCGCGTCGATCTTTTCCTTCAGGATCTGCGGCGTGAACGGCTTCACGATGTAGTTGTTCACGCCCGCCTCCATGGCCTCGATGATGTCCTCGCGCACGCTGCGCGCGGTGACCATGAGGATCGGCACCTGCTCGCCGCGGTCGCGCAGCGCCTTCGCCAGCTCGGTGCCCGTCATGTTCGGCATGTTCCAGTCCGTGATCACGAACCGGATGGTGGCGTCGTACTTCTCGAGCGCCTCCTTCCCGTCGCCGGCTTCGACGATGTCGGTGAATCCGATGCGCTGGAGCGAGTTGACGACGATGCGGCGCATCGTCGACGAGTCATCGACGACCAAGAACTTCATGGGGAGCTTCCTCGGGAGGGGCGCAGCGGCACGCGGGGGCGCGCGGGTCCTGCGGACTCGTCACGGCGCGCCGGGGGCGGGCGGCCACGACGGAGCGTCGCGGCCGTGGGGAGTTGTGGGCAGAGCGGGCAGACGGAGCCGGGCGGCGGGACGACGGGAAGCGCGTGAGTCCGCGCCTGCCCGTGCGTCAGAGATCGCCGCTCTTCAGGATCCGCTGCGCGACCTGGTCGACCGACTGGACGGAGTTGTACGCGCCCTCGAGCACCTTGCGACGGAGCTCCGTCAGGCGCTCCGGGCTCAGCGACGACGCCCGCTCGCCGCCCTCGGTCCCGGCCAGCGCGCGGCCGGCATCGGAGATCTGGACGGAGTCGTTGCGCGGCGCCGCGGGCGTGGCCGGCGTGGCGGGCTCCGTCACGCCGCCGGGGCCCTTCGCGGGGCTGGCGGGCGTGGCAGGCACGGCACGGGCCGGACCGTAGGTGTTGCCGATGTTGCGAATGCTCATGGTGACTAGCCTCCTTGCCCAGATTATCGGCGGGCGACCGGGAAACTTGAACGCGTGTCCTGGTAACGACCTAGGGATGCCCTAGAAGGTGAGATCGACGCGTCCCTGCGTCTCCGTGCTGCCTGCCGCCCCCGGCTCCCGCCGGGGATCGGGCCGTCCGCCCCCGCGCTCGGCCGCGGCCAGCACCACCGCCGCCGCCTCGCGCATCACGAGCCCGGGATACTGCCCGGCGAGCGCGCGGCCGACGCCGTCGGCCCGCACCGCCACCAGCCCGCCGTCCAGCCCCTCCAGGGCATGTCCGGGGACCTCGTCCTGCGCCTGCCCCGCGTCCGCCACCACGTCCGCGACCGGCTCGCGCAGCGCCTCGCGGCTCTCCTCCCCCAACGCCCACGCGGCGCCGCGGGACATCGCGTCCCGCAGCGCCACCAGCCGCTGCCGCAGCGCCAGGTCGACCGCCGCCTGGTGCTCCAGCTCCACCAGCGCGTCCGCCAGCAGCGCGTCGAACGACGGCACGTCCGGCGCCGCCGCCGCGTGCGCGGCCTGCAGCTCCGCGAAGTGCTCGGCCGCCGCCGCCCGGGCGAGGCCGAGCGCGTCCGCGCGCCCCTGGTCGCCGGCGACGGTGGCCGCCGCCTGCTCGGCCAGCGCCGCGGCATGCTGCGCGTAGACCACCAGCCGCGCGTCCAGCCGCGCCGCCTGCCGCGCACCCGCGTCCAGGCCGGACGCGGGCCCGCGGCCTTCGCTACCGACGACCCACCCCGCCCCCGGCAACGCCGCGGGCGGGGGGGGGGGGGCCGCGGGGGCGAACGGGAGCGACCGGTCGCCGGCGGGGAACGGGCGGGGCGGCAGTGCGCGACGTGAGCGGCCGAGGGCGGCCGACCCGCCGCGGCCGCCCCGGCGCACCGGGGCCGGCGCCTGCGTGCGGCGCGCGATCACGTCGCGCGTCTCGTCGGCCAGGCGCTTGTGCAGGAGCTGCGCGTGCTGCAGCGCGTCGTCCACCGGGGCGAGGATCAGGGCGACGGCCTGCTGGCTGGCGCTGCTCGACGCCGCCGGCCAGTCGCTCACCAGCGCGCGCGCCTCGGCCAGCGCGGCGAGCAGCGGCTCCAGCTGCACCACCAGGCGGTCGCGCTCCAGCAGCGCCTCGTCCAGCGCCGCGTCGTCGCCGCGGCCCACGGC
>CBHYLO010000343.1:0-5417 GCA_966128675.1 uncultured bacterium
CGTCCCATCCCGGGACGCGGCGGCGCGGTCAGAGCGGCTGGGCGGTCACCGAGCGCTCATGGACCCTGCACCGGCATGAGGGGCCGATTGCTGCTCGTGAAAGTGCCGTCGCCGAGCGCGCCCTCACCGTTCGATCCCCAGCAGTAGGTACGACCGTTCGTCGCCGTACCGCAGGCGTGCCAGCCCGCCCGGACGTCGGTGAACGTCAGCCCGCCGGCGATCCGCGTGGGCGTGCGCCGGGCCGTGTTGTCCCCGACGCCCAGGCGCCCGTCCTCGTTCCGCCCCCAGCAGTAACCGTCGCCCGACGTTGCCACGGCGCACGTGAAGTAGATGCCGCCGCTGACGCTGCGGAACGACGTGGTGGCACCGACGCGGAACGGCAACGGGTTCGCGCGAACGTTGGAGCCCACCTCGCCCAGCTGATTGTCGCCCCAGCAGTAGATGGAGCCGGACACCGCGAGCGCACATGTGTGCTCCCAACCGACGCTCAGCTGCGCGACGTTCTCCGGCATCATCACGCGAACCGGCACTGCGCTCTCGGCCGTGCTACCGCTTCCGAGCTGTCCGAGCGCGTTCTGTCCCCAACAGTAGGCCGCTCCCGCGCTGGTGAGTCCGCAGCTGTGCCAGAGTCCCGCGCTCACCGCGACGAAGCTGAGCCCTCCGGCGACGCGCGTCGGCGTGAGGCGCGTGCTCCCGGTGCCGTCGCCGAGCTTCCCGAAGTTGTTGGTCCCCCAGCAGTACGCCTCGCCGCCGGTGGTCACCGCGCACGTGTGCGTCTGCGCGGGCGCGATGTCGAGGAACGCCAGGCCGCCTGCGACGCGCACCGGCGCGCTCCGGTTGATCGCGGCGCCGTCGCCGAGCTGCCCGCTGGTCCCCGTGCCCCAGCAGTACGCGGTGCCGTCGGCGACGAGGCCGCAGGTGTGTCCGCCCAGGCTGCGCAACATCGTGAACCGGAGCCCTCCGACGACGGCGACCGGCGTGGTGCGGATCGTGTTCGTGCCGTCACCGAGCTGCCCGAGGTTGTTCGAGCCCCAGCAGTACGCGGCACCCGCGCGCAGCGCGCACGACTGCCCCCCGATCGCGATCGCGCCGAACTGGTTGACGACGAGGCTCGTGCTGGACGTCACGCCGTCGACGCTGGCCATCACCGTGATCGGGCCCGGGCCCGTGGCGGTGAGCACGCCATCGCTCGTGATGGTCGCGCCGCCGGTGCCCGTGACCGCCCACGTCACCTCGCGGCCGATGATCGGATTGCCGCTGCCGTCGCGCGCGGTCACGGCGAGGGGAATCGTCGCGCTGGCGTCGATCGTGATCGCGTGCGGCGCGAAGGACACGCTCGCCACGCGCGGCGGGGTGACCGTGACGTCCACCGATTTGAAGAGGCCCTCGACGCGCGCGGTGATCGTCACGATCCCCTCGGCCACTCCGGTGACGATACCGTCCTCATCGACGGTGGCGACCGCGACGTCGGCGCTCGACCACTCCACCAGTCGGCCGGATAGGATCGCTTCGTCGCTGCTTCTCGCCGTCGCAGTGAGCTGGATCGCCTCACCCACCGGCACCGACGGGGTATTCGGGTCGATCGTGACGCGCGCAACCGGTGCGGGCAGCACGGCCACGGCGCTCTGTCCGGTCACGCCCTCGCTCGATGCCGAGATGATCACGCTCCCCTCGCCGACCGCGGTCACGAGCCCGTTCGCGTCCACCGTGGCGACCGCGGGGTTGGAGGTGTTCCAGAACACCAGACGATCCTTGGCGACCGTGCCCTTCACCGTCGTCAGCCGTGCCGACAGCTGGAGCATCGGCGTGACGAGGATCTGCAGCTGACCGGGGTTCGGGCTGACGGCGATGGCGCCGACCGGCTGGACCTGCGCGACCTTGCCGCCGGAGAAGTGCGTGACGAACCCCGACACCGTGTTCGCCGCGATGTCCACGGTGCTCCCGTCGGCCTCGACCCACTGGATCGCGCCGCTCGCGGTAGTCTCCGTCATGTGGAGCCGTAGCTCGCTCTCCGCGACGCCGGCGGGCAGGTCGGCCTCGTCGTACTTGATCGTGACCTTGAGCGGCTTGTCCGCGGGGAACGTCGAGCCGTCCGGTCCGAACTCGTAGACCGCCGTGGCGATCGTCGTCGCATCCGCCGGATACTTGGTCGTCGGCAGCACGGTCAGCCCGAAGTCGGCGGGCACCGCGCCGGCCGGCACCGCGACCGTCACTCCGCCGTCGGCCGTCGACGGCGTCTGGTAGGTGCCGCCGCCCGTCGGGACCTTGAACACCGCGCCCTTCTCGACGCGAAACTTGATCGGCAGCGTCCTGCCGTCCACGAGCCCGATGCGCCCGCCCGATGCGAGCTCCTTCAGCTCGCTCCCGTTGCTCACGACCTGCACGTCGGCGTGTCCGAGTTCGGTGCCGGCGACGAGCACGCGGATGCGGTAGGTGTCCGTGGTCGAGAGCGCGAAGCTCTGCGTGTTCCAGTTGAGCACGTACTGCTCGGCCGTCGCGTCGAGCCGGATGGTCACGCTGCCCGGGCCCGTCGTCATCGTGAAGCGCGCGGGCGCGGGGCCGAGTGGCGAGCACGCGGTCGCCGTGTAGCGGCAGATCTCCACCTCGGGCGACTGCGTCGCGTCGAAGGCCCCGCTCGGGGCCGGCGCGGCGACCATCGGCGGCAGGAAGTAGAAGTGCGCGTTGCCACCCGCGTGCGCGCCGTCCTGGATGCCGGGCGAGACGTCCCGGATCGGCGCCACCGTGGGAGGCGCGAGGTGGGGCGACCCGATTATCGCGGTCGGCCCAGGAGCGCCGTCCGAGCAACCCGCCAGCAGGAGGGAGAGGAGCGCGACGCGCGCGCGCCTGTGGGAGGGAGGAGTGCGGGGGACCATCGGCATCGCTGGAGCCTCCGGGCGGTGGGACGGCTGCGGCGCACGCATGCCGAGCCGTTGAAGAGGAGGAGGGAGCGGATACGCCCTCCCGCCGGCTCGCCGAAGCCTTCGTTCGGCGGCGCCCACCCTGGCGCTCCGCCTCCGTTACGACAATTGTTTTCGCCGTTACGTCGGGTTACGCCGGGTTACACACCCCCCCCGCTCCCGGACCGGCACGCCGTGTGGCGCCTCACCACCCTGGGCGGCCTCGCCCTCGTGCGGCTGGACGACCCCGTGTCGGGCGGCGCGGGCGTGCGCGCCGAGGACGGCGGCGGCGAGCCCGCGACCCAGCGGCGCCCCCTCGCGCTGCTCGCCGTGCTGGCGGCCGCCGGCGAGCGCGGCGTCCCGCGCGATCGGCTGCTGCTGTACTTCTGGCCGGAGAGCCACAGCGAGCGCGCGCGCAACGCGCTCCGGCAGACGCTCTTCCGCCTGCGGCGCGACCTCGCGGCGCCGGACCTGATCCTCGGCGCCGACGACGTCCGGCTGAACCCCGCCATCATCACGAGCGACGTCGCCGACTACGAGAGCCCGCGCGCCGCCCGCGCACACGACCGGGGCGGGGCGGGCGATAGCGGCGCGTTCCTGCACGGCGTCGCGTCCGGCCGGCTCCCGGAGCTCGACGAGTGGGTCGCGTCCGAGCGCGCCCGGCTCGCGGCGCGCTTCGCCTCTGCGGTCGAGTCGCTGGCGAGCGCGGCCGAGGCGCGCGGGGACCACGCGTGCGCGATCGGCTGGTGGCGCCGGCTCGCGGCGGCCGAGCCGACGAGCGCGCGCGTGGCGCTGGGGCTCATGACCGCCCTCGAGGCCGCGGGCGACCACGAGGGCGCGCTCCAGTACTTCCGCCTGCACGAGCTGCTGCTGGCCGAGGAGCTGGGCGTCACGCCGGACGAGTCGGTGGTGTCGCTCGTCCAGCGCGTGCGCGAGGGGCGCGCGACGCCGCCGCGCACGGTCGCGGTCGACGCGCCGCCTGCGACGCCCGTCGCGCCGCCGCCCGCGCGGACGCCGATCGGGCGACGACGGCTGGTCGCCGGCGCCGCCCTCCTCCTCGCCGTCGCGTCGACGACGGTCGTGCTGCGCGCGCGCTCCGCCACGCGCCCCGCCGATCCCGCGACGCGTCAGCCCGTCGTCGCCGTGCTGCCGTTCGCCGTGCACGCCGCGGGCGGCGCGGAGGCCGGCGCCCTCGACTACCTGCGCGAGGGACTCGTCGATCTCCTCGGCCGCGACCTCGACGGGGCGGGCGCGCTGCGCGCGGCCGACGCGCATGCCGTCATCGGCGTCCTCGCGCGCGACGGCGGCGCGGGCACCGACGCCATCGCCGCCGGCGACCGCGTCGCGCGCACGCTCGGCGCGTCGCACGTGGTGCTGGGCGACGTCACCGCGGCGGGGGGCCGGCTGCGCGTGACCGCCACGATCTACGACCGGAGCGCGCGCGGCGACTCGCTGCGCGCCGTCGGCCGCGCGGCGGCGGAGGGCGACACCGCGCACGTGTTCGACGTTGTCGACCAGCTCGCGGTCGGCCTGCTCGCGGCGCTGCCGGCGGGCAGTGGCGAGCGGCTCGCGCGCACCGCGGCGCGCACCACGACGTCGCTGCCCGCGCTCCGCGCGTACCTCACCGGCGAGGCGCACTACCGCGCGCGGCGCTGGCTGGACGCGCTGGCGGCGTTCGAGCGCGCGGTGCGCGAGGACTCGTCGTTCGCGCTCGCGCACTACCGCCACGCGGCGGCCGCCGACTGGGCCGGCCGGGGCGAGCTGGTGACGGCGGCGGCCGAGCGGGCGTACCGGGCGAGCGGCCGGCTCGGCGCGCACGACAGCCTGCTCGTGCACGCGCACCGCGCGTTCCGGCGGCGCGAGATCGCGGAGGCGGACCACCTCTACCGCGAGGTGCTCGCCCGCCACCCCGACGACGTCGAGGCGTGGTATCAGCTCGGCGAGACGCTGTTCCATCTCAACCCGCTGCGCGGCCTGCCCGTGACGGCGGCGCGCGAGCCGTTCACGCGCGTGCTGCGCTTCGATCCCGACGACGAGGAGGCGCTGCTGCACCTGCTGCGCATCGCCGCGCGCGAGGGGGAGCGCGTCGAGGTGGACACGCTCGCGCGCCGCGTGCTCGCGCGCATGGCGCCCGACCGGCAGCGCGAGGTGCGCGCCTTCCGCGCGCTCACCATCGGCACGCCGGCGGAGGCCGACGCGGCGATCGCCGACCTGCGCGCCGGCACGGACCTCGATCGCTACGTCACGGCCTGGCGCGTCGCGAGCTTCGGGCAGGCGCCGGCGGCCGCGGCGCGCGTCGCGCGCCTGATGACGGCGCCGGACCGCACGGCGGCCGCGCGCGAGGGCGGGTACGCGATGCTCGCCGCGATGCACGTCGCGCAGGGCGCGCGGCGCGCCGCGGACAGCGCGCTGGCGGCGGTCGGCACGCTGAACCCACGGTACGCGCGGACGCTGCGCGGCGGCTACGCCGTCATCCCCGGCCGGGAGCGCACGCCGGACGAGCTGCGCGCGCTGCGCGAC
>CBHYLO010000344.1:0-5409 GCA_966128675.1 uncultured bacterium
GCGGACGGCGTCGTGTGGGCGGACGGCCGCGAGGCGCCGGTGGACGCGGTGATCTGGGCGACCGGCTTCCGCCCCGCGCTGGCCCACCTCGCCCCGCTCGGCGTCCTCGACGCCGATGGACGGGTGGCGGTGCGCGGCACGCGGTCCGTGGCCGAGCCGCGGCTCTGGCTGGTGGGCTACGGCGAGTGGACCGGCTTCGCGTCGGCGACGCTGGTGGGGGTCGGGCGCAGCGCCCGCGCGACGGTCGAGGAGATCGCCGCCTGGCTCGCCGCGGCGCGCTGAGGCCGCACGCCGAGGCGGGAGGGGACGGAGGTCCCTTGCTCGCGCTTGCTCGCGCGTCCCGCGGCGCGCATGATGGCGGCCCCGATTCGCGTCGCCCTCTCACTGCCCCGACGGAGGTCGTCCCATGTCCACGAACCGCGAGATCATCGGATCGCTGTACGAGGCGTTCGGCCGCGGCGACGCCGCGACGGTCCTGGGCGCGTTCGATCCGGCGATCGAGTGGATGGAGGCGGAGAACGTCGCGTACGCCGACCGGAATCCCTACCGCGGGCCGCAGCAGGTGGCCGAGGGCGTGTTCGGCCGGCTGATGACCGAGTGGGAGGGCTTCGCGGTGCGCCCGGCGCGGCTGTTGGAGGACGGCGACACGGTCGTCGCGCTTGGCCGCTACGGCGGGACCTTCCGCGGCACCGGTCGCGCGCTCGACGCCCAGTTCGTGCACGTCTGGACGCTGCGCGACGGGCGCGTGACGCACTTCCAGCAGTACGCCGACACGGCGCAGTTCGGGCGCGTGATGGGGATGACGGACGCACCGGTCGCCGGGGCGGTGGCCGCGCCGGCCGTCGTGCCCGGGATGTCCGGCGCGAGCGCGCCCGGAGTGTCGACGCCCGCCTGATCGGATCGCGACGGCCGATGTGCATGCGCGACGGGGGCGCTCCGCTGTGGAGCGCCCCCGTCGTCGTTCGTGCGCGTGCCGTGCGCGTGCCGTGCCCGGTCCGACCTCAGTCCATCAGCCGCAGCGGCATCACGAGGCAGAGGTACTTCGCCGGATCGCTCCACCCCTCGGGCTCCACCGTCGCGGCGCGCTCGGGCGCCTTGAACGTGAGGCGGATCTCCTCGGTCGGCATGTAGCGCAGGATCTCGAGCAGGTAGCTGGCGTTGAAGCCGATGTCGAGCTGGTCGCCCTCGAAGCGGATCGGCAGCTCGTCGGCCGCCTCGCCCAGGTCGGGCGTCTGCACCGAGAACTTCAGCATCCCCGCGTTGAACGACAGGCGGATCCGGTGCGTCTGGTCCGACGCGATGACCGACATGCGCTTCAGCGCGCTCGTGAGCGAGCCCTTGTCGGCGATCGCGTACTTGTCGTTGTCCTTCGGGATGACCTGCTCGTAGTTCGGGTACGGCCCCTCGATCAGGCGCGTGTACACCGCCGTGAACGGCGAGCGGAAGCCGAGGTGGTTGTCGCCGCGCGCGATCTCCAGCTCCTCCTCCGCGGGGAAGAGGCGGCGGATCTGGTCGAGCGCCTTCGGCGGCACGATCAGGTCGCCCGACGGCGCGCCGCTGGAGGCGATGGGCAGCTCCATGCGCGCCAGGCGGTGGCCGTTGGTGGCCACCATGCGCATGCGCTCGGGGCGCAGCTCCCACAGCACGCCGTTGAGGATCGGGCGGCTCTCCTCGGTGCTGACGGCGAACGACGTGTGCTGGATGAGCTTCTGCAGGTCGCCGCTCTTGATGCGCCAGCTCTCGTCGAAGCGCACCGCGGGGAAGGCCGGGAACTCGTCCTTCGGCAGGCCGAGGAGCTTGAAGCGCGAGCGGCCGCACTCGAGCGTCACGCGCTGCTCGCCGGCGGCCGCGATCTTCACGGGCGAGGGCGGGAGCTCGCGCGCGATCTCCTGGAGCTTCTTCGCCGGGATCGTGATCGCGCCCGGGGTCTCGACGTCGGCCGCGACCTCCGTGCTGACCGCGATGTCCAGGTCCGTGCCCGACAGGCGGATCCCGCGCTCGGTGGTCTCGAGCAGGATGTTGGCGAGCACCGGCAGCGTGGTCTTGGCCGGGATGCTCGCCGCGACGGCGCTGAGGCCTTCCTGCAACTTCTCCCGGGAGATCGTGAAGCGCATGAGCGGCACGGGTGCCCGCGAGACGGGCGGTTGAAACGCGTGAGACGCGAGGGGTCGCGAGACCGGCGAGGCGATGCCGCGCGGCTGCGGGAGCGAGCGATCGGACGATCGGGCGGGGTCGCACGGCTCGTCCACATCTGCCCAGGTCCGACTGGTTACTGTCTTTTTATAGATCTAGAAGACAGCAGTACCAGTAGAGGCTGTGGACGTGTCGAGAGCCGCCGGAAGTTACGCTGGCGTCGGCACTTTGCCAGTGGGAATCGGTCCGCCGCGGTGTGGACGGCGGTGGGGATCGGCGGCGTTCTCCACGCGGCGGCACGGTGGAGAACCGCGGCGTGTGGAAGGGGCCCACGCGCCTGTGGAGTACGCGCCCGCGATGTGGAAGCCGGTGGGGATCACCGCAGGGTTTCCAACACGCGGCGCACCTTCTCCACGCGCGCGCGGAATCCCTCGTCCTCGGCCATCATCGCCACGGCGCGCTCCAATGAATGGATGACCGTGGAGTGATCGCGGCCGCCGAACGCGCTCCCGATCTCCACCAGCTGCAGCGCGAGCAGCTCGCGCGTGAGCCACATCGCGACCTGGCGCGGCACGGTGAGCGTCTTGGTCCGCGTCTTCGACTGCAGCCCGTCCGGCGTCACGCCCCACTCGGCGCTCACGGCCTGCTGGATGACGAAGGGCGTCAGCGGCGCGCCCGCGGGGATGCCGAGCGCCTGGCCGGGCGCGCCGACGAGGGTGCCCGTCCGGGCGGCGACCGCGAGCGCCTCGACCGCGCCCTCGGAGCGCAGCTTGTCGCGCAGCGCCTCGCGCGCGAGGTCGACGGTGATGTCGCCGCGCTTGAGCGACGCGTACGCCAGCAGCTTGATGATCGAGCCTTCCAGCTCGCGCACGCTCGACTTCACGTGCTGCGCGATGAACTCGAGGACGTCGTCGGGGATCGTCAGCTCGAGGTGGTCGAGCTCCGCCTTCTTGCGGAGGATCGCGACGCGGTGCTCGAACTCCGGCAGGTCCACGTGCGCCACCATGCCCCACTCGAAGCGCGAGACGAGGCGCGCCTCGAGCCCGGGGATCTCCTTGGGCGGGCGGTCGCTCGTGAGGCAGATCTGGCGGCCGGCCTCGTAGATCGCGTTGAACGTGTGGAAGAACTCCTCCTGCGTCGTCTCCTTCCCCTTCAGGAACTGGACGTCGTCGACCAGCAGGAGGTCGGTCTCGCGGTAGCGCCGGCGGAACTCGGCCGTCGTGCGGCTCTGGATGGCGGCGACGAACTCGTTGGTGAACTGCTCGGTGCCGATGTAGGTGATGCGCGTGTACGGATCGCGCTCCAGCATCGCGTGCGCGACGCCCTGCATCAGGTGCGTCTTGCCGAGCCCCGTGTCGCCGTAGATGAAGAGCGGGTTGTAGACCTTGCCGGGGGCCTGCGCGGCGCCCTGGGAGGCGGCGGCGGCGACGTCGTTCGACTTCCCGATGACGAAGTGGTCGAACGTGTAGCGCGGGTTGAGCGGCGCGGAGACGGCGGGCGGCGGTCCGAAGCTCGAGCGCCGCGTGTCGGTGGTCGCGGGGGCGCGGTCGCCGGCGGCCGGCCGACGCTCGGGTAGCACGGGCGGGGGCGGGGCGATGAAGAAGTCGATCTGCGGCTTCTTCTCGCGCTCCTCGTCGACGGTGAAGACGACGTGGACCGGGTGGCCGAGGGCGACGGGCGCGTAGGAGCTCAGCAGGGCCGCGTGCTTCGACTCGTTCCACTCGGCCGAGAAGCGGTCCGGGGTGCCGACGACGATGGTGCGGTCGTCGACGGAGAGGGCCGCGGTCGGCTCCAGCCAGGTGCGGAAGGTCTGCTCGGGCAGCTCCTGGCGGGCGCGGGCGAGCAGGCGGTCCCAGACTTCGGCGGCCGAGAGCGACATGTGGGACCGGGTACGGCGAGTTCGGGTGAGGCGAGCCCGGCGGTCGGGGTGCGGGACCGCTCGGGGGGCGCGAAGGTAGCGCGCGCCGTGTGGAAAAGTCAACGCGATGGTAACGGACGTCACGGCGGGGCCGTTGGGGCGGCGGCGCGGCTTGCCCGGTCTCACGTGCGCGCCAGATGTTTCTCGCGGAAGTCGGTGTGGCGGCGCGAGCTACGGGGCGGCGGCGGAGGTGGCGGGCTTGACCTAAGCTCTGGCCCCGGCTAGTCTTGGCGGTCTGCGCCGGCTCAGGGGGTCTCCCTGCGCGGCTGCGTCTGACCGTTCTTTCTGACCCCGCTGGAGCACGACATGGGCAAGCCCACCTACCGGCCCCGGAACAAGCGCCGCATCCGCACGCACGGCTTCCGTGCGCGCATGGCGGACAAGTGGGGGCGTGAAGTTCTCAGCCGCCGCCGCAAGAAGGGGCGCAAGCGCCTGACCGTCCAGCTGCCGACCAAGTACGTCGCCGGGGCCTGAGCCCCGCGCGGCCCGCCTGGCCCCACCTCCGGTGGAGTCGGCGGCCGCGGCGGTCCTCGGATCGCGATGTCGCCTGCCCAGGGCTTTCCGCGTCGGCACCGACTGACGCGCGGCACCGAGCTGGACGTGGTACGACGCGAAGGGAAGCGGGTCCGGACCGAGCATCTCGAGGTCCGCGTCCTGGCTTCCCTTCAGTCGTTCCTGCGGGCCGACTCCCCGCTCGCGCGGGCGGCCGAGCCGGCGCGCGCGCGCGTGGGGCTCGTCGTGCCCAAGCACCGGCAGAGCGGCGTGGCGCGCAACCGGCTCAAGCGGCGGCTGCGCGAGCTGGTGCGGCTGCGGCTCCTCCCCACCCTGCCCCCCGTGGCGCTGGTGGTGCGCGTCCGCCCCGAGGCGTACGGCGCGAGCTTCGAGCAGCTGGCGCGGCAGATCGAGCGCGTGCGGCGCGATGTCGCGCGACTCGACGTCGCGCGGCTGGCGCCGCCTCCCGCCCCGGCTCCACCGGAACCGGCGCCATGAGCGGCCGTAGGGTCCGCCACGTGACCGACGCCCCCGAGCCTCCCCTCCCCGACGCCGCGCCGTCGGCCGCGCCGTCGCTCGGCGCGCGGGCGCTCATGTTCGGCGTGCGGGTCTACCAGGTGGCGCTGTCGCCGGTCTTCGGGGGGCAGTGCCGCTATTATCCTTCCTGCTCCGCGTACGCCCTGGAGGCGCTCGAGCGCCACGGCGCGTGGCGCGGCGCCTGGCGGGCGGTGCGGCGGATCGGCCGCTGCCATCCGTTCCGCCCCGGCGGCTACGACCCGGTGCCGTGAACGCCTCGGCTCCTCTCACGCTCGGGGCGGGCCCCCCCCCGCTTCCCAGGGCTCCGCCCTGGACCCGCCAAAGGCCTG
>CBHYLO010000345.1:0-5395 GCA_966128675.1 uncultured bacterium
TCGAGGCGGCGGTGCGTCAGGCGCTGGGCGGGATGCGCTTCCGGCCGGCGGAGGCGGGAGGGCGGACGGTGCGGCAGCTGGTGCGGCAGCCGTTCGTGTTCGCGCTGACGCGGTGAGCGATCGACGCGGGCGGTCGGCGCGCCGGACCCCAACGGCATCTGCAACGACAGGATCTGACACGCGCGGATAAGTGCGGATGGCTCCGGTGGAGGGCGATGATCGTCGCACCTGCGCGGAGCCATCCGCCGTTATCCGCCCTTCTCGGATTGCTTCCTTGCAGACGCCGTTCGCCGTTCCCGACGCTCGCGCTACCGCTGCCCCACCACCCGCGCGATCCGCCACGCGAACGGGCTCGCCGGCACCACGCCGTCACCGAGCAGCCCCTGGCCCCAGCACCACGTCTCGCCGCTCGCGGTCAGCCCGCATGCCGCGCCCGCCGGCGCGAGATCCTTCGCTGCGCCCGGGATCAGCGCGGATCCTTCGTCACGCGCGGCGCGCCCGACGGCGACTGCTTCAGCATCGCCTCGCGGGCGGCGCGGAACTCCGTGCCGGGCTTCCACGTCGGCCAGCTCCCCCCGTTCGCCACGCCGTACCCCACCTGGAACAGCGCGCGCAGATCCTCGATCGCGCCGCTCAGGTCCCAGTCGGGCTTGATCTCGTCCGACGGCTTGTGGTAGTCCTCGGCCTCGTACTGCTCGCGCTTCTTCATCCCGTAGTCCGGCGCCTTCCCGACGAAGTCCACGCCCGACTCCACGTACAGCGCGGGCACGCCCTTCTTCGCGAACTCGAAATGGTCCGAGCGATAGAAGAAGCCCTTCTCCGGCTGCGGATCCGGACGGACCACGCGACCCGCCGGCCGCAGCACCGCCGCCAGCGCGTCGTCGAGCGTCGAGTTGCCGAGCCCGATGACCGTGAGGTCGCGCGTGCGGCCCCACTGGTTCACGCCGTCCATGTTGATGTCCGCCAGCGTCGTCACCAGCGGCCAGAGCGGGTTCTCGGCGTAGAACTTCGCGCCGAGGAGGCCGCGCTCCTCGCCCGTCACCGCGAGGAAGAGCAACGAGCGGCGCGGCCGCTGCGGCAGCTGCGTGAACGCCTCCGCCATCTGCACCAGCGCCGCAGTGCCGCTCGCGTTGTCGAGCGCGCCGTTGAAGATCTGGTCGCCCTGGCGCGTCGTGTCGCGGCCGAAGTGGTCCCAGTGCGCCGTGTAGACGACGTGCTGCGCCTTCAGCTGCGGATCGCTCCCCTCGAGGCGCGCGACGACGTTGTGCGAGCGCACCTCGCGCACCGTGTTCCGCACTGCGAGGTCGGCCGTCGTGTTCGCGAGCGGCACCGCGCGGAAGCCCTTCGTGCGCGCGGCGGCCTTCAGCGCGTCGAAGCTCTGCCCGGCGGCCGACAGCAGCTCGCGCGCCTTCTCGTTCGTCATCCACGCTTCCACCGTCACGCGCGCGGGCTCGCCGGTGGGGGAGCGGATGTCGAAGTTCTCCTGGCCCCAGCTGCCGCTGACGACCTCCCACGGATAGCCCGCGGGGCCCGTCTCGTGGACGATGATCGCCGCCGCGGCGCCCTGGCGCGTGGCCTCCTCGTACTTGTAGGTCCAGCGGCCGTAGTACGTCATCGCGCGCCCGCGGAACATCGCCGGGTCGAGCGCGCGCTCGCTCGTGTCGCCCGCGGCCGCGCCCGCGCGGCGCACCGGCGGGTCGTTGATGAGGATGACGACCGTCTTCCCCTTCACGTCGACGCCCGCGTAGTCGTTCCAGCCGTACTCCGGCGCGACGACGCCGTAGCCGACGAACACCACCTCGCTGTTGCGCACGACGTTCTCGGGCGCGGCGTGGCGCGCGACGGCGACGACGTCCTTCAGCGGCTCGAGCGCGATCGTGCGCCCGCCGGCGGTGAACGACGCGGTGCCGCGCCCGCTGTAGCCCACCAGCGTCACGTCCTGCACGTACGTGCCGTCGGGGTTGCCGGGCGCGAGCCCCAGCCGCTGGAACTCGCGCGTCAGGTACGCGACGGTGCTGTCCTCGCCGCGCGTGCCGGGGCCGCGCCCCTCGAACGCGTCGCTCGACAGCACGCGGATGCGCGCCAGCAGGCCGTCGGCGGTGATGGTCTCCAGCGCCTGGCGCGGCGCGGCCGGCGCCTGCGCGCGCGCGGCCAGCGGCAGGGCGAGAGCGAGGGCGGCGCAGATGCCGCGGCGGACGATCGACGGATGGCGCATCGGGCGGACGGAGGCGGGGAGCTGCGGGGCCTGCTCGTTCTGCAGTCTCGTGCCGGGCGCGGCCCCCGGCAACCGCCTCACCCCCGCGAGGCCGTCCCCGACGCGACGAAGCCCTTCGGGTCGAGCCGGCGCCGGTCCACGCGCCCGTCGCCGCCGCAGGCGCGGCACGGCGCGAACGCGCACACGCCCGGCGGCGCGGTCGTCGACATCACGGCGCCCGTGCCGCCACACGGGCCGCAGTCCTGGACGCGCAGCTGCATGCTCGGCCGCGTCGACGCGAGGTTGCTGGCGAACACGTAGCCGACGCGTCCGCCATGCCGGATCCGGTGCCACCGGCGGTCCGCCGGGACGGTGCCGAGCCAGGTGACGAGCGTCGGCGGCTGCAGGATGGCGACGACGTCGGCGGTCGGCGCGATGTCCGCCATCGGGCGCGTGTTCTTCGCCTCGATGCAGAGCGAGCCGCCGACCTTCACGGCGTGGCGCGGATCGTACGGGCCAGGCATGGACGTCGGGCGCGGGTGCAGGCGGTGGACGCGTGCGGCGGTGCCGTCACGCGGCGCGTCACGCTACGGGCCGCCCGGCCATGGCGCGTGGGACCGCTGACCCACCGCGTGACCCGCCGACGGCCGCGCGCGTGACGCACGTCGCGGCGCGCGGCGGCGCGCGGCGGCGCGCATCGTGACGCGCGCGGCGAGCGGGCGCGGTTGCGACGAGGGGAGCGGGTGGTAGCTTCCGGCATCTCCGTCGCCGCGGACGCCCAGGCGCTCCGTGCCCGCGACGCTGCGCAGCACTCACTCGCGATGTCCAGCGGCACCATCGATCCCGATCCGGCGAGCGACGCGCAGCGGCAGCTGCTGGCGCGGCTGCGCGATCCCGCGCGGCTGGCGGCGATCCGCGCCACCGGGCTGCTGGCGGGCGAGCGCGTCGAGGCGCTGGAGCGCGTCGCGCGGCTGGCCGCGGTGGGGCTGCGCGCGCCGCTGGCGCAGGTGAACCTCGTCACCGACGCGGCGCAGGTGCCGGTGGCCGCGCACGTCGTGCCGCCGCACATCCCCGACGACTGGCGCACGCCCGTCGAGCTCTCGCGCTCGTACTGCCAGCACGTCGTCGGCGACGCCGCGCCGCTGGTGGTGGACGACGCGCCGGCGCATCCGCGCGTGCGCGACATCCCCGCCACGCGCGACGCGGGCGTCGGCGCGTACCTCGGCGTGCCGCTCCGCACGCCCGACGCGCAGCTGCTCGGCAGCCTGTGCGTGGTGGACTTCGGGCCGCGCGCGTGGAGCGCCGCCGACCTGCTGGTGCTCGACGATCTGGCGGCCGTCGCGTCGCTGGAGATCGCGCTGCGCGCCGCCGGCCGCGCCGCCAGCGACGAGGCGAGCCACGCCGTCGACCGCACCGAGCGGCTGCAGCGGCTGAGCGACGACCTCGCGCGCCCGCTCACGCGCGCCGAGGCCGCGCGGCTGATCCTCGCGCACGTCACCGACGCGATGGGCGCCTCCGGCGGCGGCGTGTTCGAGCGGCAGCCGCGCGACGGCGCGCTCGTGCTGCTGGAGGCGGTCGGCTACGGCGACGCGGTGCGGCGCGAGCACGCGCGCCTCGACGCCGACGCGCCCACGCCCGCGGCCGAGGCGGCGCGGCATGCGCGGCCGGTGCTCGTCGGGTCGCGCGCGGCGTGGGACGCGGCCGGCTACCGCGCGCCGATGGAGGGGCCGATCGGCGTCGGCGACGCGCCGGGCGGCGAGGCGGCCGCGTGGGCCGCGCTGCCGCTGCTGGCCGACGACCGCGTGCTCGGCGTGCTGGCGCTGACGTTCGTGGCGCCGCGCGCGTTCGACGCGCAGGAGCGCGCGTTCATGCTGGCGTACGCGCGCCAGTGCGCGCTGGCGCTGGAGCGCGCGCGCCTGCTGGACGCGGAGCGCTCCGCGCGCGCCGACGCCGAGGCCGCGCGCGCGGACGCCGAGCGCGCCGTGGGCCGCGCCGAGCGGCTGCAGGCGGTGACGGCGGCGCTGTCGGGCGCGCTGACGCCGCGCGACGTCGTCGTGGCGGTGGTGCGCGAGGGGCTGATGACCGCCGGGGCACGCGCCGGCGGGGTGCTGGAGCTGGCGGACGGCGGCCGGACGTGGCGCCCGCTGCACACGGTCGGCTTCCCGGCGCACACCGCGGCGGCGCACGTCGACTTCCCGGTGGACGCGGCGGTGCCGGTGCGCGACGTCGCGCGCACGGGCCAGCCGGTGTTCCTGGGGACGCGCGAGGCCTGGGCGGCGGCCGGCTACGACACGGGCCCGATCCTTCCCGACAGCGGCGCGTGGGCGGCGCTGCCGCTGCACCGCGACGGCGCGCTGGTGGGCGCGCTGACGGCGAGCTTCGCGGCGCCGCACGCGTTCGCGCCGGACGAGCGCGCGTTCCTGCTCGCGCTCGCGAGCCTGTGCGCGCAGGCGATGGAGCGCGCGCGCCTGTTCGAGGCGGAGCGCGTCGCGCGCGCGCACGCCGAGGAGGCGAGCCGCGCGAAGTCCGACTTCCTGAACGTGCTCTCGCACGAGCTGCGCAGCCCCGCGAACGCGATCATCGGCCACGCGCAGCTGCTGGATCTGGGGATCCACGGGCCGGTGACGCCGGAGCAGCACGACGCGCTGGCCCGCATCGCGCGCAGCGCGCACCTGATGGCGGCGCTGGTGAACGACCTGCTGAACCTCGCGCGCATCGAGCAGGGCCGGCTGTCCTACGAGCTGCAGGACGTGGCGGTGGCGGAGGCGCTGGACGCGGTGGCCGGCGTGATGCGCCCGCAGGTCGAGGCGAAGGCGCTCGCGCTCGACGTGCAGGCGGGGCCGCCGGGGCTCGTGGTGCGCGCCGACTCGGAGCGGCTGCAGCAGATCCTCATCAACCTGCTGACGAACGCGATCAAGTTCACGGAGCGCGGCGCGCTCTCGCTGAGCGCGCGCGTGGAAGGCGCGCGCGTGTGCATCGCGGTGCGCGACACGGGCATCGGCATCCCGGCGGAGAAGCTGCCGACGGTGTTCGACCGCTTCGTGCAGGTGGACCCGTCGCTGACGCGCCGCGCGGGCGGCATGGGCCTGGGCCTGGCGATCGCGCGCGACCTCGCGCGCGCGATGGACGGCGACCTGACCGCGAGCAGCGTGGTGGGCGAGGTGTCGACGTTCACGCTGCTGCTGCCGCGGGCAGGATGAC
>CBHYLO010000346.1:0-5390 GCA_966128675.1 uncultured bacterium
CGCAGGGCCGCGAGGGCATGGAGCTGTCGCTTTTCTCGCGCGCCGTGATCGCCATCGTTACCTCTCGACGGGACACCCGGGGCCCTGCCCGGGCGCCCGCGGACCTCGCCCTGCCTGTTCGGGTACCCAAGCCTATGCGTCACCTTCCGTTCCGGCTCCCCGCCCGTCGCGTCGCCGCGCCGCTCCTCGCGGCGCTGCTCGGCGTCGCCGGCGTCGCGTCCGCGCAGACGTCCCCCACCGCGCCGGCCCAGCCGCCCGCGCAGCCGCCCGCCCAGCCCGCTCCCGCGCCGACGGCGACGGTCGCGGCGGCCGATGCGCAGCTCGACGTCGATCGCGTCGTCGCCATCGTCGGCACGACCCCGATCCTCTACAGCGAGCTGCTGGACGAGGTGAACATGCGCCGCGCGCGCGGGATGCAGCTGCCCACCGATCCCGCCGAGCGCCTCAAGTTCGAGCGGGACGTGCTCAACGAGATGATCGACGCCGAGCTGCTGGTGCAGAAGGCGAACGACGAGAAGGTCGAGCTGCAGGACGACGACCTGAATCGCACGATCGATCGCCAGCTCCAGCAGGTCCGCAGCCAGTTCCGCAGCGAGGAGGAGTACCGCTCCGAGCTGCGCCGCGCGGGCTTCGGCACGCCCGAGGACTACCGTCGCCGCCAGATGGAGCTCCTGCGCCGCAACGAGCTCCAGCGCGAGGTCGTGCAGAAGCTCCGTCGCGAGCAGAAGCTGGCGCCGTCGCCCGTGAGCGACCAGGAGCTCAACGAGGCGTACGAGCAGAGCCGCGCGACCATCCCGAAGCGCGAGGCGCAGATCGGCTTCCGCCAGATCGTCGTCGCCAACAAGCCGACGCCCGCCGCCAGGAAGGCCGCGCGCGCCAAGGCGGAGTCGCTCCTCGTCGAGATCGTGAAGGGCGGCAACTTCGAGCAGATCGCCAAGCGCGAGTCCATGGACCCGGGCTCGAAGGAGCAGGGCGGCGACCTCGGATGGAACCGCCGCGGCACGATGGTCAAGGAGTTCGACGAGATGATGTTCGCGCTGCCGGTCGGCCGCGTGAGCCCGATCGTCGAGACGTCCTTCGGCTATCACATCATCCGCGTCGACCGCGCGCAGCCGGCCGAGGTGAAGGCGCGCCACATCCTCATTCGTCCGCAGCTGGATTCGGGCGGGGTGCAGCGCGCCAAGCTCGAGGCGGACAGCGTCCGCGCGGCGCTGGAGAAGGGTGCCGACTTCGACTCGCTCTCGGCGAAGCACCACGACGCCGTCGAGAACGGGTCGCTCCCGGAGTTCCCGCGCGACTCGCTGCCGCCGGCGTACGCCGCCGCCATCGGCAACGCGGGCGTCAACGCGCTCGTCGGCCCGTTCGCGATCGACGATCCGGCCAACAAGACGCAGAAGTTCGTCGTCCTGAAGGTCACCATGGCGGTGCCGGCCGGCGAGTATCCCGAGGCGACGGTCAAGCAGCGGCTGCGCGAGCAGGTCAGCGAGGCGAAGACGGTGCGCAAGCTGATCGACAACCTCAAGAAGGCGACGTACGTCTCCGTCCGGCTCGAGGAGCAGCCGCGGACGGCGTCGAAGTGAGCGCCGGCGATCGCTGACGGTCGCATGACGACGCGCCTCGCCGTCACCCTCGGTGACCCTCGGGGCATCGGTCCCGAGCTCGTCGCCAAGACGCTCGGGACCGACGTCGTTCCGGGCGACGTCTCGCTCGTGCTCGTGGGCCCGTCGGGCGCGGGGCTGGACGTCGACGTCGACGTGGGCGCCTGGGATCCGCGCGACGGCGCCGCGGGCGCCGGCCGGCTCGCCGGACGCGCGATCGAGGCCGCGGTGCGGCTGGCGCACGACGGCGCGGTGCAGGGCATCGTGACCGCGCCGCTCGACAAGGCGGCGCTGCACGCCGGCGGCTACGACTTCCCCGGCCACACCGAGATGCTCGGCGCGCTCACCGGCCGCGAGCCGGCGATGATGCTCGCCGCCACGCGCCCGAGCGTTCCGGGCGGGACGCCGCTGCGGGTGGTGCTGGCCACGACGCACGTCGCGCTGCGCGACGTCCCGCGGCTCCTGACCGCCGAGTCCATCGCGCACGCCGCCGCGCTCACGCGCGAGCACCTGCAGCGCTGGTTCGGGATCGCGGAGCCGCGCATCGCGCTCTGCGCGATGAACCCGCACGCCGGCGATGGCGGCCGCTTCGGCCGCGAGGACGACGAGCTGCTGGCGCCTGCGGCGCGCGCGGCGGGCCTCGTGGGGCCGCTGCCGGCGGACACCGTCTTCGTGCGCGCCATGCGCGGCGCGTTCGACGCCGTCATCGCGCCGTATCACGACGTCGGCATGACCGCGATCAAGGTCGCCGCCTTCGGCAGCGCCGTGAACGTGACGCTGGGGCTCCCGTTCCCGCGCACGTCGCCCGACCACGGCACCGCGCTCGACATCGCGGGGCAGGGCATCGCCGATCCGTCCAGCTTCCACGAGGCGGTGCGGCTGTGCGCGACGCTGGCCGCGCGCGAGGCGGCCGTCGCGTGACGCGCACCGCGAACGCCGACGCCGGCGCTCGCGCGCCGGAGTGCGCGCACCTGCGGACGGCGACCGCGGGCGGCGCGGACGCGCACGCGCACCACGGCGGGCACGATCACGCGCACGAGCATGGGCACGACCATGCGCACGCGCACGCGACGTCCACGCGCGCGCTGCGCTGGGCGCTCGTGCTCACGGCCGTGCTGCTCGTCGCCGAGGTGGTGGGCGGCATCGTGTCCAACTCGCTGGCGCTGCTGGCCGACGCGGGGCACATGCTCACCGACGTCGGCGCGCTGGGGCTGTCGCTCTTCGTCGCCTGGTTCAGCCGGCAGCCGTCGTCGCCCAGCAAGACGTACGGCTACCTCCGCTGGGAGATCCTCGCGGCGTTCCTCAACGGCGCGGCGCTGCTGCTGATCTCCGCGCTCATCGTGTGGGAGGCCATCGGGCGCTTCCGCGCGCCGGAGCCGCTCGCCGCCGGCACGATGCTGGGCGTCGCGGTCGCCGGCCTAGTGGTCAACGTCGTCAGCGCGTGGATGCTGCACGGCAGCGCGCACACGAGCCTCAACGTCCGCGGCGCGTACCTGCACGTCCTCGGCGACCTGCTGGGCTCCGTCGGCACCGTCGCGGCCGCGCTCATCGTGCGGTCCACCGGCTGGCTGGCCGCGGACCCGCTCGTGTCGGTCCTCACCACGGTGCTCATCGTGCGGGGCGCGTGGCGCCTGGTGCGCGAGAGCGTCGACGTCCTGCTGGAGGGCGTGCCGCCGCACATCTCGCTGGCGGCCGTGCGCGCCCGGCTGGAGTCCGTCGTCGGCGTCGAGAGCGTCCACGACCTGCACGTGTGGAGCGTGACCTCGGGCCTGGTGGCGATGAGCGCGCACGCGGTGGTGCCGGAGCTGGAGCGCCAGCAGCCCGCCCTGGAGGCGATGCACGCGGCCATGGGGGAGCTGGGCATCCGCCACGTCACGGTGCAGCTGGAACGGCAGACCATCGAGCCCTGCGCGCCGCCCGTCTGAGGCGAGACGGCGCCCCACCGGGGCACGGTTGACGTGACCCGCACCCGCGATCGTGCGTCGAGTCCGCGTAGCCGCCGCGTGCGCCCGGGTGGGCGAGCGGGGTCCCGCCTCCCGAGCCGCCGTCGCCCGTGCCGCAAGTCGATCGCCTCCTGTCCGCCCTCGCCGCCAGCCGCGGCGACGCCGTCGAGCTGCTCGAGGGCGAGCCGGCCTCCTTCGTGGTCGCGGGCGCGCGGCGCCCGGTCACGCGTCAGGCGCTCACGGGGAGCCAGCTGCTCGCCTTCCTGCGCGAGATCGCGCCCGCCGACGCCGTCGCGCGCCTCGACGCGTCGCAGCCCGCCGACTTCCGCTACGCCTCGCCCGACGGGCCGTTCGACGTGCGCGTGACGCGCGAGGCGCAGCGCTGGGCCGCGCGGCTCACGCCGGCCACGGCCGGGACGCCGGCGCCGGCGCCCGCGGTGGCTGCCGAGGCGCCGGTGCCGGCGACGGTCGGCGCGGCCGTGGACGGTGCGGTCGACGGCTTCGTCGCCACCGCGTACGAGGGCGCGTTCGGCAGCGCGCCCGACGTCGCCCCGGTCCGGATTCCGGCCGGTGCGGCCCCCACGCCGGCATCGGCCGTGGCGGCGGTGGCGGCCGCGGCGGCGCCGGCGCGCGCCTCCGTCGGCGGCGAGCGCGCGCGGATGGCGATGGACCGGCTGCTGCGCATCCTCGTGGAGCGCGGCGGGTCGGACCTGCACCTGCGCGTCGGCGAGCCGCCGATCATCCGCGCCTCCGGCCACCTCGAGCGCCTCGACGAGCCGGCGCTCGACGGCGACGGCCTCGAGGCGATGATGCTGGCGATCATGCCGGACCGGAACCGCGCCGAGTTCGCGGAGCGGAACGACACCGACTACGCGTACGAGATCGCGGGCTGCGCGCGCTTCCGGGCCAACGCGCTGCGCGACCGTCTCGGGCCCGCGGGCGTGTTCCGCGTGATCCCGGCGACCGTCGTCAGCGTCGAGGACATGAAGATCTCGCCCGAGGTGCAGCAGCTCTGCTACCTCACCAAGGGGCTCGTCCTCGTGACCGGGCCCACGGGCTCCGGCAAGTCCACGACGCTCTGCTCGCTGGTCGACCTGGTGAACCGGTCGCGCCCGGACCACATCCTCACCATCGAGGATCCGATCGAGTTCGTGCACCCCAACAAGCAGTGCGTGATCACGCAGCGGCAGGTCGGCGTGCACACGGACTCGTTCAAGAGCGCGCTGCGCGCGGCGCTGCGCGAGGATCCGGACGTCATCCTGGTGGGCGAGCTGCGCGACCTCGAGACGATCTCGATCGCCATCGAGACGGCGGAGACGGGACACCTCGTCTTCGGCACGCTGCACACGACCACGGCGCCGAGCACCGTGGACCGCATCATCGACCAGTTCCCGGCCGACCGGCAGTCGCAGATCCGCGTCATGCTGAGCGAGTCGCTCAAGGGCGTGATCTCGCAGACGCTCTGCCGCAAGATCGGCGGCGGGCGCGCGGCCGCGCGCGAGGTGCTGCTGGCGACGCCGGCGGTGTCGAACCTGATCCGCGAGGGCAAGACGTTCCAGATCCCGTCGATCATGCAGACGTCGCGGAAGCTCGGCATGGTGACGCTGAACGACGCCCTGCTGGAGCTGGTGGACGCGAAGCAGGTCGAGCCGCGCGAGGCCTGGACGAAGGCCGTCGACAAGACGTCGTTCGTGGCGTCGCTCAAGCAGCGAGGCCTCGACACCTCGTTCGCCGACACCGCGAAGTAGGCGCAAGCGCGGCGCGCCGAACGTGACGCGGGGGGCCGCCCCCGCAGGCGGCCCCCCCCCAGTCGGAACACGGCCCCCCGGCGGCCGCCCCCCGGGGGAGC
>CBHYLO010000347.1:0-5378 GCA_966128675.1 uncultured bacterium
GGCGCCCCGCCGAGGGCGGGCACCTCGAGCCCCGAGTCGTCGGCGACCGTGGGCAACCCGCCGCTCGCCCGGTGGAAGTGGCGCGCCTTCGCCAGCGCGTTCGCCTCGAACGTGTCGAACGCCTCGAGCGCCTCCTCGTCCGGCGACTCCGCGACGCCCGCCGAGTCGAGATCGACCACCTCGCGCCCGATGGCGGCGAACATCGGGCGCAGCTCGACCAGCTTGCCGGCGTTGCGCGTGGCGACGAGCACCCGCGCCGGGAGCGCGGCGCTCACCCGCGCGGCCCGACGGGCTGCGCCAGGGCGGCCTGCTGGCGTGCGTCGAGCTCGCGGATGCCCGCCGTCGCCAGCTCAAGGAGCCGGTCGAGCTCCCCGCGGTCGAAGGTGCCGTTCTCGCCGGTGCCCTGCACCTCCACGAACCGGCCCTCGCTGCTCATGACGACGTTCATGTCGACCAGCGCGCGCACGTCCTGCTCGTAGTCGAGGTCCAGCCGCGGCACCCCGTCGATGACGCCCACACTGATCGCGGCCACGCGGCGGCGCACCGGCGACGCGACGATCAGCCCGTTGGCCACCGCCGCATCGAACGCGTCGACCACCGCGACCGCCGCACCGGTGATCGCCGCCGTGCGCGTCCCACCGTCGGCCTGCAGCACGTCGCAGTCGATGCGCACCGTCACCTCGCCGAACCGGAAGTCGTCGAGCATCGCCCGGACGCTGCGGCCGATGAGGCGCTGGATCTCCTGGGTGCGACCGCCGAGCTGCGCGCGCTCGCGCGGGGTGCGCGTGCGCGTGGCGCGCGGGAGCATCGCGTACTCCGCCGTCAGCCAGCCCTGGCCGGAGCCGCGGCGCCAGCCCGGCACGCCCGCCTCCACGCTCGCGGTGCACAGCACGCGCGTCTTGCCGAACGCGATGAGGCACGAGCCTTCGGCGTACTCGGCGACGCCGCGCTCCAGCGAGACGGGGCGCAGGGCGTCGGCGGCACGCGCGGCGCCGTCGACGGATGGGAACTCAGCGGATGCCGCCACGGAGCTTCTCGATGATGGAGGTGGTGGACTGCCCGGGCGTGAGCGGGATGACGACGACGTCACCGCCGCGCGCCCGCACCTCCGGCGCGCCGACGATCGTGTCCTCCCGGTAGTCCCCGCCCTTCACGATCACGTCCGGCTGCAGCCAGCGCACGAGCTCCAGCGGGGTGTCCTCGGCGAAGACGACGACGGCGTCCACCGCCGCCAGCGCGGCGAGCACGTACGCGCGCTCGGCCTCGGAGCGAACGGGACGCTCGGGTCCCTTGAGCCGGCGCACCGACGCATCCGCGTTCAGTCCCACGACGAGCGCGTCGCCCTGACGGCGCGAGCCCACGAGGACGTCGATGTGGCCGGGATGCAGCAGGTCGAACACGCCGTTGGTGAACACGAGCCGGCCGCGCTGCGTCGCGCGCCACGCACGGGCCTCGTCCCACCCCATGATCTTGCGCGCCGGATCGAACGCCAGCTCGGGGGCGGAGCTCACCACTGCGAGGTCGCTCCCTCGATGATGTCGGCGATGACCTCCTCGATCGCCTGCTTGCGCCCGGCCGCCTCGGCCTGCTCGGAGTACTCGCCCTTCGCGGTGAGGCCCTTCTTCTCCCAGAGCGTGCGTCCGCTCGCCTGGTCGATGATGGCGACGTCGACGACCAGCTGCAGCTGTCGCCGCGCGGTCGTCGCCTGCGTGGGATCGGCGCTGAAGCCGATCGGGACGTCGATGTCGTACTTGACGATCGTCCCGCGCACGATCGCGTCGGCCTTCGCCTCGGACGCGTCGCGAAGGTTCAGCCGGTTCTGCAGCTCCTTGCGCATGGCCTCGAACAGCTCGCGCTGCAGCTCGGGCACGGGCGTGTCGTTCTCGAACGGCAGCACCGCCATCGTGCGCACGTGCGGCGGCAGCCCGCCGCCCTGGAACTTGTAGGGCGAGAAGCGGCACCCCTGCACGCCGACCGACGCGCCGAGGACGAGCGCGAGCGCCCAGCGGCGCGCGCGCGTCACGCGCGAGGCGCGCGGGCGCTCAGCGCGGCCAGATGGAAGCCGGGAAGCCATCGACGGACTCCGTACGTTGCACGTCGAGCGAGAGCCCGCGGCGCTCGCCCTCGTGTCGGTAGCGCACCACCGACGAGTCGCGCTGCATCCACTCCTGGATGCGGCCCCCGTCGATGCGCTCGAGGCGCGCGAGACGCGCCCCGATGAAGGTCGCGCGCCACGTCGGATCGCGCCCGACGTCGGCGCGCAGCGTGTCGCCGGACGCGCGCACGGTGGTGTCCGCGGCGGCCGGCAGCGCGAGGCGGCCGAGCGCGGCCCAGAGCAGCGGCGCGGACGGGATGAGGCGACGCACCATCTCGCCGCCGGGGGCCGTGACGCGGTCGCCGATGAGGATCGCGTAGCCGCCGCCCAACCCGCCGTCGACGAAGAAGTCGAGCCGCCCCGAGTCGGGCGAGACGAGCCGCGCCACGCCCTCGCCGCGCGCGCTGAATCCCTCTGCCTCGTCGTAGCGCCAGCGGAAGACCACGCGCTGCGGCCGCGTGGCGAGCGTCGTCGGCGGCAGGGCGACCTTGGGCACGACGGCGCCGGCGAGCGGGCGCGCACGGGGCGCGCAGGAGGAGGCGCCGAGGATGGCGAGCGCCGCGAGCGCCGTTCCGCGAGCGCGCGTCACGCGGACGTCTCCGACTCCGCGCCGTCGGCCGCCGCGCGCTCGAGCAGCTCGCGCACGGCGGTGGGCATGGCCGTCGTGCGCCCCTGCCGGTCGATGGCGATCAGTCGCGTCGTCGCGCTCACGAGCCGCGCACCCGTCTCCGCATTGCGCACGAGATAGTCGAAGGTGACGGTGCGCGAGCGCACCTCGCTGCAGCGCGTCTCGACGCGCACGACGTCGTCGTAGGTCGCGGCCGCGTGGAAGCGCATCTGCAGGTCGCTGACCGCGAGCCCGACGCCCTGCGCCTCCATGTCGCGGTAGCTCATGCCCGCCGCGCGGATCCAGTCGGTGCGGCCGACCTCGCACCAGGCGAGGTAGTTGGCATGGTACACCACCCCCATCTGGTCGGTTTCGGCGTAGCGGACGCGCAGCTCGGACGTGTGGACGCGGCTCACGGGGGACGGGACGGTCGGGGCGCGCCGGCGGCGCGCGTCGCGGGCAAGATCGCCGGAGCCAGGGGGCATTGTCCACCCGACCGCGACTTTGTGGTCCCCGGGCGGCGGGCTAGACTTGGGCGCGTGTCGCTCCCCGTATCGCTCCCCGCCCCCTGCTTCATCCTCGCCGACGTCCACCTGGGCGTCGCGCCACGCGAGACCGAGCGCGCGCTGATCGCCTTCCTGCGCTCGCTGCCCGGCCGCGCGGGCTCGCTCATGATCGACGGCGACCTGTTCGACTTCTGGTTCGAGTGGCGCACCGCGATTCCCCGCACCGGGTTCCGGGTGCTGGCGGCGCTCGCCGACGTGGTCGACGCCGGCGTGCCGGTGACGTGGGTCGCGGGAAACCACGACTGCTGGGGCGGCGACGTGCTGCGCCAGGACGTCGGCGTCACCTACCACTTCGGGCCCTGGATCGGCGACCTGGCCGGCTGGCACGCGCGGGTGGAGCACGGCGACGGCCTGCGCGGCCGCGAGGACCGCGGCTACCGCGCGATCCGCCCGGTGCTCCGGCACCCGCTCTCCAAGGCGGCGTTCCGCCTGCTGCCGGTGGACACGGCGAGCCGGCTGGCGACGGGCAGCTCGCAGGCGAGCCGCACGTACCGTCCGCGCGACGACGGGCTGGGGATCCGGCGCGCCGGGATCGCGCGGCTGGAGTCCGATCCGCAGATCGAGCTGCTGGTGCTGGGCCACTCGCACGTGGCGGGCGTGGAGCGCGCGTCGACCGGCGGCGTGTACGCGAACCCCGGCTCCTGGCTCGACGCGCCGACGTTCCTGCGCGTGGACGCGCGCGAGATCGCGCTGTGCC
The DNA here is from genome assembly GCA_966128675.1 of uncultured bacterium. GTDB lineage: Bacteria > Gemmatimonadota > Gemmatimonadetes > Gemmatimonadales > Gemmatimonadaceae > Roseisolibacter. Next base: position 3,966 of record CBHYLO010000347.1, read on the forward strand.
GCTGGGACGGGTCAGCCGAGGGTGACCGTCTCGACGCGCTCGAGCGGCGAACCGAGGAATCGCTGCGCCATCCGTGAGAAGTGGTCGGGCGCGTCGCTGGCGATGAAGCGATGCCGCGGCGTGCTGCCGGCGGGCGCGGCGAGCCCGCGCGCCGCCAGCACGCGCCCCGTCTCGGCGGCGGTCTCCTCGGCGCTGTCGATCAGCCGCACCGAGCGCCCGACCACCTCGCCGATCAGGGGCTTGAGCAGCGGGTAGTGCGTGCAGCCCAGGACGAGCGTGTCCATCGAGCGGTCGCGCAGCGCGTCGAGGTACTCGTGCGCGACCAACCGCGTCGCCTCGTGCGACAGCCACCCCTCCTCGACGAACGGCACGAACAGCGGGCAGGGCTGGCCGAGCACCGCGACGTCGTGCCGCAGCGCGCGGATGGCGCGCTCGTAGGCGCCCGATGCGATCGTCCCCATCGTGCCGATGACGCCCACGGTGCCGCCGCGCGACGCGGCGACCGCCGCACGCGCGCCCGGCTCCACGACGCCGATCACCGGGAGCGGCTGCTCCGCGCGCAGCATCGGCAGCGCGTGCGCCGTGGCCGTGTTGCATGCGACGACGATCGCCTTCACGCCCTCGCCGCGCAGGAACTCCGCGATCTCGTGGCTGTAGCGGCGCACGGTGTCGGGGCTCTTCGGGCCGTACGGCACGCGCGCCGTGTCGCCGAAGTAGACGATCGACTCCGTGGGCAGCTGGCGCATGATCTCGCGCGCGACCGTGAGGCCGCCGATGCCGGAGTCGAACACGCCGATCGGCGCCGCGGGATCGTGCACGACGGACGCCTCGTCCTCGTGGCGCGTGCTCATCGCGCGCCGATCACCAGGGCACGGTGACGCGCAGCATCGTGCCGTTGCGGCTCCGCTGCGCGCCCACCTGCGCCGGCAGGTCCCACAGGTTCGCGGCGACGAACGCCTCGGCGCCCGAGATCAGGTGGTTGAACGCGATCACCGCCAGCCAGTCCTCCAGATGCAGCCGGCGCGCGCGCACGAGATCGTTCGTGAACGGGCCCTCGCCGCGCACCGGCCGCGTCGTCGGCAGCCCGGTCGCCGTGTCCACGGGATACGAGAGCACGACGCTGTCGGCGCGGAACGCCTTGGCCGCGCGCAGGTCGTACGCCGACTTCGCGACCATGGTGAGCGCGGCCAGCTCCACGGTGACGAACAGCGCGCCCGCCGCCGGCCGATCGAGACGCGCCTGCCCGAGCCCCGGCACCAGGAGCGACGAGAGGAACGCGCGCCGCGGCGAGATGGGCGGCTCGAGCCCGGGCCGCGGCGCCACCGTCGCGCGGGCGCGACGCGGACCGCGCGCGGTGTCGGTCGCGGCGCGCGCGGTGTCCGGCCGCGCGCGCCTCGAATCGGGACGCGGGCG
>CBHYLO010000348.1:0-5350 GCA_966128675.1 uncultured bacterium
ATCCCTCGCCGTCCCACGCCGCGAGCGCCGCGGCGCCCAGCGACGCGACGCCGGCCCTCGTCCAGCGCCCGGTGCCCGCGCCCGCGGCGGCGACGGCGGCGAGCAGCAGCGTCGCGCCGCGCGCGAGGCGTCGCCGGCCGTCCACCGTCGTCGCGCCCAGCAGCGCCGCCGCCGGCGCGACCGCGAGCGCGCTGAGGTGCAGCGGGACCGCGAGCGCGAGCGCGTAGGTCGTGAGCCGCGCGCGCGCCACGCGCTCCGCCGCGCGGTCGGCCGCCGCGAGCGCGAGCCACGACAGCAGCAGCGCCGCGGCGTAGACCTCCGTCTCGGTCGCGCTGAGCCACACGCTGCTGGTGGCGCCCGCGCACACGGCGGCCGCGCACGCGGCCACGGGCGCGCGCGTCCAGCGCGCGAGCAGCCATGCGGCCACCGCGCCCGCGCCCGCGGTGCAGGCGGCGGAGAGCAGGTTCGCCGCGACGGCCAGGTCCACGCCCACCGCGCCCAGCGTCACCGTCCACGCGCGCCCGAGGGCGACGAAGAGCGGCGTGCCGGGCGGATGCGGGATGCCGAGCGTCGCGAACGCCGCCGCGAACTCGCCCGCGTCCCAGAACGTCACGCCCGGCGCCAGCGTCGCGGCGTACAGCGCGAGGAGCAGCGCGCCCGCGACGAGCCCCGCCCGACGGGCGACGCCGGCGTCCGCGTCGCGAGCGGGGAGCGGGAGGTTGCGCATGGCGGTGAAGACTCGCACCCTCCGCCCATGCCGCCAACTGCCGCGCCGCCCATCGATCCCGAGCTGCACGCCCTGGAGGCGGCCGTGCGCGGCCGCTTCGCGCTGGAGCGCGAGCTGGGTCGCGGTGGCATGGGGATCGTCGTGCTGGCCCGCGACCTGTCGCTGGACCGGCCGGTGGCGATCAAGCTGCTCCCCGAGTCGCTCGCCCGGCAGCCGCACCTGCGCGAGCGCTTCCTGCGCGAGGCGCGCACCGCGGCCGGCCTGTCGCACCCGAACGTCGTGCCGATCCACGCGGTCGAGGCGCACGGCGACGTCGTGTTCTTCGTGATGGGCTTCGTGGACGGCGAGACGCTGGCGCGGCGCGTCGCCCGCGGCGGCCCCCTGCCGGCGGCCGAGGCGACGCGCGTGCTGCGCGACGTCGCGTGGGCGCTGGCCTACGCGCACGGCCGCGGCGTGATCCACCGCGACGTGAAGCCCGACAACATCCTGCTCGACCGCGGGAGCGGGCGCGCGCTGGTGACCGACTTCGGCATCGCGCGCGTGGAGGACGCGCCGTCGTCGCTGACGCTCGACGGCCACGTCATGGGCACGGCGCAGTTCATGAGCCCCGAGCAGGCGGCGGGCGAGGCGCTCGACGGCCGCAGCGACCTGTACGCGCTGGGCGCGGTCGGCTTCGTCGCGCTCACCGGCCGGCCGCCGTTCGAGGCGCGCACGGTGGCCGCGCTGCTGGCGATGCAGCTGATGCAGGATCCGCCGCCGGTCGCGTCGCTGCGCCCCGAGGTGCCCGCGCGGCTGGCGGCCGTCGTCGACCGCTGCCTCGCCAAGCGGCCCGACGACCGCTTCCCGTCGGCGGAGGCGCTGGCCGGCGCGCTGGACGAGGCGGGCGGCACGCCGCCGGTGGTCGCGCCGCAGGTCCGCAACTTCGTGCGCCTCGCCCAGCAGAGCACGATGATGCTGGCGACGATGTCGCCGCTGATCCTCGCGGGCGCGGGGCAGTCGAACGCGCGCGCCGCGGGCGCGCTGGTGGCCATCGCCTGCGCGATCGTCGGCGTCGGCGCCGACCTCGCGCGCCGCGCGCGGCACCTGATCCTGCAGGGCTTCGGCGGCGGCGACGTGGTGCGCGCCTTCATCCTCGAGGACGACGCGCGGGCCGACGAGGTGGCCGCGCTCTACCACGGCGAGAACCGCGTGCGGGTGGCGCGCACGCGGCGCGCGGCGATGGTGGTCGGCGCCGTCGCCCTCGCGGTCTGGGGCGCCGCGAACTTCGCCGCGCGCTCGCTCTACCCCGTCGGCTCCACGGAGCGGAGCGTGCTGCGCTGGGCGTCGCTCGTGCCGCTGCTCGTCGCCGTGATCGCGTTCGTCATCGCCGTGAGCTCGTCGGAGCGCGCCGAGCGACGCTCGGGCCGGCTGGCGGGCCGGCTGTGGCGCAGCGCGTTCACGCTCCACTTCTTCCGGCTCGCGGGCTGGGGGCTCGACCGGCCGCTCAGCGCGGACGCCGGCCGCGCATCCGACGTGCGCGACGACGCGTCGCTCCCCGACGTCGCGGTCGCGAGGCATCCCGAGCTGCCGCGCCTCCTGCGCGACGCGGGCGACCTGGCGCGCGCGCTGGCCGAGCGCGAGGCGCGCATCGAGCGCGTGCTGGTGGAGAGCGGCGCCGCGCGCGAGCCCGAGATGGCGGCGGCCGCGCCGCCCGCCGGCGGGCCGACGACGCGCGCGGAGCTCGTGTCGCGGCGCCTGTCGCTGGTGGCGGACCTGCGCGGGTCGCTCCACCCGGCGGCGCCGCGCCGCGCCGACGTCGTGGCGGCGTCGGAGAACGTGCGCATCCAGCTGTCGCGCGTGCGCGCCGGACTCGCGAGCGCGGACGACCTCGCGACCGACGTCGACGAGCTGGACGCGCTCGTGCGCGCCGGGACGCCGCCCGAGGCGTGAGCGCACGCGTCGCGCGCGGCGCGTGGGTCGCGCTCGCGCTGCTGCTGGTGGCGCGACGCGCGGGCGCCCAGCCCACCGTGGCCGCGGCGGACGTCGCGCGCGCCGACGCCGCGCTCCGCGCGCTCGCCGACAGCGGCTTCTCCGGCGTCGCCCTGGTCGCGTCGGGCACCACGGTGCGGCTGGAGCGCGCCTACGCCGCGCGCGGCGGCGCGGTCGCACGGCCGACCACCGCGAGCGCGTTCTGGATCGCCTCGATGACCAAGGGCTTCACCGCGGCGGCGGTGCTGCGGCTCGCCGAGCGCGGCCAGCTCTCGCTCGGCGACACGGTGGGCCGCTTCTTCCCCACGGCGCCGCCCGACAAGCGCGCGATCACCGTGCGGCAGCTGCTCACGCACACGTCCGGGATCGACGGGCGCTACGGCGGGGGCGGCATCCGCGACCGGGGGCGCGCCGTCGCCGCGATCCTCGCGCAGCCGCTCGCCTTCGCGCCGGGCGCGGGCTACCGCTACATGGACGACGACTACGAGCTGCTGGCCGCGATCGTGGAGGTGGCGACGGGGCGCGGCTGGGCCGACGTCGTCGAGGCCGAGCTGCTGGCGCCGGCCGGCCTCGCGCGCACGGGCTTCTGGTGCCGCCACCGCGCGGGCGCGCCCGCCCCCATCACGGGCACCGACACGACGCGTTCGCGCTGCGCCGGGGCGGCGGACTTCGGCCACCGCGGCGCCAACGGCATGTCGTCGACCGCGCGCGACCTGTTGCGCTGGACGACGGTGCTGCGCGATGGGCCGGTGCCGGGCGCGTCGCGCCGCGCGAGCCTCGGCGCGCCGCCGGGCCCGGGGGGGCGCGCGCCGCCGGTCGACGTCTCGTACGGCTACGGCGTGCGCGTCCTCACGGTGGACGGGCGCGTGACCGAGGTCGTGCACTCGGGCAGCGGCGACGACGGCCACACCGGCATGGTCCGCGTCTTTCCCGATGGGCTCACCGTGATCGTGCTGTCGACCGCGGGCGCGCACGCGGGCACCACCTGGAGCGCGCACGCCGCGCGCCGCATCGTCGCGGCGCTGCGGCCGCCCGCGCTCAGGCCGTGACGACCGCCAGCTCCATCGTCAGGCGCGGCGTGCGACCGAGCAGCAGCTCGCGCAGCTGCATCGGCGTCAGCCCGCGGCGCAGCGTCCCGTTGGTCGCGAACGAGATCGCGCCGCTCTCCTCGCTCACGACCACCAGCAGCGCGTCGGTCTCCTCGCTGAGGCCGAGCGCCGCGCGGTGCCGCGTGCCGAGCGAGCGGTCCTCCACGCGCGTCTGCGAGAGCGGGAGGATGCACCCCGCGCCGACGATCGAGTCGCCGCGCACCACCACGGCGCCGTCGTGCAGCGGCGTGTACGGCGTGAAGATCGTCGCCAGCAGGTCGCCCGAGACCTTGGCGTGCAGCTCGCGCCCGGAGTCGACGTAGTCGTTGAGCGACACGTCGCGCTCGACGGCGATGATCGCGCCGGTGCTCGACCGGCTGAGGCGCTCGACGGCGTCCGTGATCGCCTCGACCACCTCGCCCTCCTCCAGCGACCGTGTCTGCCGCGCCGTCTTCGGCTGGCCGAGGTGCGCGAGCGCGGCGCGCAGCTCGGGCTGGAAGATCACCGGCACCAGCACGAGCCCCCACTTGAGCAGCAGCTCCATCGGCCACGCGACCTGCGGCAGCGGCCGCGCCCGCGCGCGGGTGTAGCCGGCGGTCAGCGCGACGAGCCCCGCGCCGTGGGCCATCGAGCGCGCGCCGCGCAGCCGGCGCAGCCCGTGGTACAGGACGAACGCGACGAGCGCGACCTCGACGAGGTCGCGCCAGCCCACGTCCACCGCCTGCCACGTCGCCGGGAGCGCCATCCGGCGAAGCTAGCCGCGCAGCACGGCCCACGCCACGTCGAGCGCCTCGCGGTGGGCGCGCACGTCGTGCACGCGGAACAGCCGCGCGCCGCCGGCCAGCGCGGCCACGTGCGCGCCCACCGATCCGTGCACGCGCCCCGCCGGATCGGCGACGTCGCTCAGCTCCCCGACGAACCGTTTGCGCGACGCGCCCACGAGCAGCGGGCGCCCCAGCGCCGACAGCCGCTTCAGCCCCCGCAGCACCTCCAGCGAGTGCTCGCTGCGCTTGGCGAAGCCCACGCCCGGATCGAGCACGATGCACTCGGCGGGGACGCCGGCGTCCGTGGCGCGGGCGAGCGCGCCCTCCAGCTCCTCCACCACCTCGCCCACGATGTCGTCGCCGTACTCGGCGTGCGTGAGCGAGGCCATGTCCGCCACCGCGCCGCGCGAGTGCATGAGCACGAGCCCCGCGCCGGCCGCCGCGCACGCCGCGCCGACGTCGGCGTCCAGGCGCAGCCCCGAGACGTCGTTGATCGCGTCCGCGCCCTCGTCCAGCGCCGCCCGCGCGACGGCGCCCTTCGTCGTGTCGACGCTGACGATCGCGTCCGGCCGCCGCCGCCGGACCTCGCGCACCACCGGCGCGACGCGCGCGATCTCCTCGGCCTCGGGGACCGGGCCGGGGTTGTTGGGGCGCGTGGACTCGCCGCCCAGGTCCACGCCGTCCGCGCCCTCGTCCAGCAGCCGCTCCGCGTGGTCCGCCGCCGCGTGCACGCCGAAGTACAGCCCGCCGTCGCTGAAGCTGTCGGGCGTCACGTTGACGATCCCGAGGACGAAGGGGCGCCG
>CBHYLO010000349.1:0-5349 GCA_966128675.1 uncultured bacterium
CGGGCTGCGTAACAAAAACCCCCGCTGGCCCCAGCCCGCAGCGCCTTCAGGTGGTGTAGCGTGCCAGGGTGAGCGCCTCGAGCCCGTCCCGCACCGCCTCCAGCTCGATCGTCTCCAGCGCGTCCGCCGCGAAGGCGTACGTCAGGAGCTTGCGCGCCGTCTCGTCGGTCAGGCCGCGGCTCTTCATGTAGAAGAGCGCCGTCTGGTCCAGCCGGCCCACCGTCGCGCCGTGCGTGCACTTCACGTCGTCCGCGAAGATCTCCAGCTGCGGCTTGGTGTCGATCTGCGCCTGCTCCGAGAGCAGCAGCGTGTTGTTCGTCTGCTTGCCGTCGGTCTTCTGCGCCACCGGGCGGACGTACACCTTGCCGTTGAACACGCCGTGCGACTGGCCGTCCAGGATCCCCTTGTAGAGCTCCCGGCTGTACGTGTTCGGCTGCGCGTGCTCGATGCGCGTCTGGTGGTCGCAGTGCTGCGCGCCGTCCAGCAGGTACAGCCCGTTCAGCGTCGCGCCGCACCCCTCGCCGCCCAGCAGCGTGTAGACGTTGGTGCGCGAGAGCAGCCCGCCGATGGCGAACGAGAACTGCACGAAGTGGCTGTCGCGCCCCTGCCGTGCCTCGACGTGCGCCAGGTGGAACGCGCGCTGGCTCTGCCGCTGCTGCAGCACGTGGTGCACCGTCGCGCCGTCCGCCACCTCGACCTCGGTCACGGGGTTCGCGAGGTACGCCGCGTCGCCCAGCCCCACGTGGCTCTCGATCACCGTCACCTTCGAGTGCCGCTCGGCGACGATCACGGTGCGCGGGTGCGTCGCGCCGCGCGCGCCCGACGCGTCGGTGACGTACAACAGGTGGACGGGGACGTCGGCCTCCATCTCCTTCTGCACCACCAGCAGCGCGCCGTCGACGAACAGGCCCTGGTTCAGCGCCACGAACGGCTGCGCGTCGGGCGTCGCGATCTTCCCCAGCACGCGCTCCAGCGTCTCCGGCTCGTCGCCCAGCGCCTGCGCCAGCGGCAGCACGCGCACGCCCTCCGGCAGCCGGTCCATCGTCGAGCGCGACGCGTCGAAGCGCCCGTTCACGAACACCACCGTCGGCCACTCGTCGTGCCCGAACGTGTACGGCGCGAGGTCCGCCGCCGTCACCGCGCCCGAGGCGCTGGCGAGCGTCGGGTACGCGGCCTCCGCCAGCGCGGCGGTGGACGTGTAGTGCCAGTCCTCGTGCTTGGTGGTCGGGAAGCCCTGGGCGCGCGCGGCGGTGGCGCCGGCGCGGCGCAGGTCGGCCAGCCACGACGGCCCGTTGGCCTCCGCGGCGGCGATCGACGCGTCCAGCTCCGCGGCGTAGACGGCGGGGAGCGCCAGCGACTGGCCCGGCGCGGCCGCGGCGTCGGCCTGCGCGCTGGCGACGACCGCCTGCGCGAGGCTCTGCTGCGTCTCGGTGATCACGCCGTCGCCCCCTCGAGCAGCCAGTCGTACCCCTTCGCCTCGAGCTCCAGCGCCAGCTCCTTGCCGCCGCTCTTCACGATGCGGCCGCCCGCCAGCACGTGCACGTAGTCGGGCACGATGTAGTTCAGCAGGCGCTGGTAGTGCGTGACGACGATCGTCGCGTTGTCGGGGCGCTTCAGCGAGTTCACGCCGTCGGCCACGATGCGCAGCGCGTCGATGTCGAGCCCCGAGTCCGTCTCGTCGAGGATCGCCAGCTTCGGCGCCAGCACCGCCATCTGCAGGATCTCGTTGCGCTTCTTCTCGCCGCCCGAGAAGCCCGTGTTCACCGAGCGGTTGAGGAACGCCGGGTCCATCTCGACCAGCTTCGCGCGCTCCTCGACGATGTCGAGGAACTCGAGCGGATCGACCTCGTCCTCGCCGCGCGCCTTGCGCATCTCGTTGTACGCGGCGCGCAGGAAGTAGGCGTTGGAGACGCCGGGGATCTCGACCGGGTACTGGAACGCCAGGAACACGCCCGCCTGCGCGCGCTCCTCGGCCTCCATCTCCAGCAGGTCGCGGCCGTCGAACGTGACCTCGCCGCCCGTCACCTCGTACGCGGGATGCCCGGCCAGCACCTGCGCGAGCGTGCTCTTGCCCGAGCCGTTGGGGCCCATGATGGCGTGCACCTCGCCCGGCCGCACGGTCAGGGAGATGCCGTTGAGGATCTGCTTGTCCGCGACGGTGGCGGTGAGATTCTTGATATCGAGCACGGGGAGGATCTCTCGTGAATGGGACGCAACTTCGAAAGTGGAGCGAGCGCCGAAGCGCCCGATCAGCCGACCGAACCTTCCAGGGTGATGCCGAGCAGCTGCTGCGCCTCCAGCGCGAACTCCATCGGCAGCTCCTGGAAGACCTCCTTGCAGAAGCCGCTGACGATCATGCTGACCGCCTGCTCGGCGCTCAGGCCGCGCTGCTTCAGGTAGAAGATCTGGTCCTCGCCGATCTTCGAGGTCGACGCCTCGTGCTCGACGATGGCGCTGTTGTTCTGGACCTCGATGTACGGGAAGGTGTGCGCGCCGCACGCGTTGCCGACCAGCATCGAGTCGCACTGCGTGTAGTTGCGCGCGCCCTCGGCCTTCGGCAGCACCTTCACCGCGCCGCGGTAGGCGTTGTTCCCCTGGCCGGCCGAGATGCCCTTGCTGACGATGTTCGACTTCGTGTTGCGGCCGATGTGGATCATCTTCGTCCCCGTGTCGGCCTGCTGGCGCCCGTTCACCACGGCCACCGAGTAGAACTCGCCGGTCGAGTCGTCGCCCTGCAGGATCACGCTCGGGTACTTCCACGTGATGGCCGAGCCGGTCTCCACCTGCGTCCACGAGATCTTGCTGCGCGCCCCGCGGCACGCGCCGCGCTTGGTCACGAAGTTGTAGATCCCGCCGTTCCCCTCGGCGTCGCCGGCGTACCAGTTCTGCACCGTGCTGTACTTCACCGTCGCGTCGTCCAGCGCCACGATCTCGACCACGGCCGCGTGCAGCTGGTTCTCGTCGCGCTTGGGAGCCGTGCACCCCTCGAGGTAGCTGACGTACGCGCCCTCGTCGGCGACGATCAGCGTGCGCTCGAACTGGCCCGTGCCGCTGGCGTTGATGCGGAAGTACGTCGACAGCTCCATCGGGCAGCGCACGCCCTTCGGGATGTAGACGAACGACCCGTCGGAGAACACCGCGCTGTTGAGCGCGGCGAAGAAGTTGTCGCTGTACGGCACGACGGAGCCGAGGTACTTCTGCACCAGCTCGGGGTGCTCCTGCACCGCCTCGCCGAACGAGCAGAAGATGATCCCGTGCTTCGCCAGCTCCGCCTTGTACGTCGTGCCCACCGACACCGAGTCGAACACGGCGTCCACGGCCACGCCCTCGAGCCGCTTCTGCTCGTTGAGCGAGATGCCGAGCTTCTTGTACGTCTCCAGGATCGCCGGGTCGACCTCGTCGAGCGACGCCTTCTTGGCCGCCTGCTTGGGCGCCGAGTAGTAGCTCACCGCCTGGTAGTCGATCGCCGGATACTTGACGTTCGGCCAGTGCGGCTCGCGCATCGTCAGCCAGCGGCGGTACGCCTTCAGGCGCCAGTCGAGCAGCCACTGCGGCTCGTGCTTGCGCGCGGAGATGGCGCGGATGACGTCCTCGTTCAGCCCCGGCGGCAGCTGGTCCGCATCGACCTCGGTGACGAAGCCGTGCTGGTACTCGCGGTTGACGAGGGTCTCGATGGTGGCGCTCATGCCTGCTCCTGGGGCGCGGCCCGGTGGGACGCGCACGTGCACGTAGGGAGGTGGGTCGTGGATCGGACCGCGGCGTCGACCGTGTGGTCGGGCGCGGGGACTGCAACGGGCGCGGGCTCCGCGCGCGGCGCCGCGGAGCCGAGGCTCCCGTCGCCGACGGCCGCGGACGCGCGCACCGTGTACTCACAGGTCGTGCAGCCGTGCAGCATGTGCCCGGTGCGCTCCACCGGCACGCCGAGCAGCCGCTCCATCAGCTCGTGCTCGGCCTCGCAGATCTCGGGGAAGCGCGCGGCCACGTCGCGGATCGCGCAGTGGTGCTCGCGGATCACCGCGTCGCCGTCGCCCAGCGGGACCGCCTCCGCCATGTAGCCCTGCGACGACCGCAGCTCGGCCACCAGCTGCGCGCGCTCGGGCAGCGGGAGCTCCGCCAGCCGGTCGCCGGCCCCCTCGACCAGCCCCGCCCACTGCCGGGCGAGGACCTGCCGCACGCCCGCCGGGCCGGCCGTCTCGCGCACCGCCTCGAGGACGGCCGCCAGCACGGGGGCGTAGGCCTGCGGGAAGAGCGCCTCGCCGGCCGCGGTGAGCCCGTAGGCGTGCACCGGCGCCCCCACCCCGCGGACCTCGCGGCGGTGCCGCACCAGCTCCTCGGCCTCCAGCGAGTCGAGGTGCCGCCGGAGCGCGTTGGGCGTGAGCCCGAAGCGGTCGGCCAGCTCCTTCGCCGTGAGCGGGTGCGGGGCCTTCTTGAGGGCGATCAGCAGCTCGGCGCGCAGTCCGCGAAAGCCGCCGAGCGTGCCGGGAACGTGTTGCATGCGCGAAAGTTAGACGGCCCCGGGGAATTCGTCAACGAAACCGTGCGCGAATGCGGGGCTGAGCGCGGGCGTTCCCCGGCGCAGCCTTCAGTCGTCCTGCGGACGCGCCGATACTCCGTGCCGTACTCCCGCCCAGAGGAATGCCCCGGTGCTCCAGATCGTCATCGTCGTCACGCTCCTCGTCGTCGCCGGCACCTTCGCCGCCGTCTCGTCGCAGACCATCTCCGCGGCGGCGCAGCGCGACGAGCTGGGGCGGCACCGCTTCCTCTCGGCCTTCAACGGGCACCGGCTGCCGGCCGAGCTGCTGATCCAGGCCTACGACGCGCTGACCCGCCGCGTCTCGCCGCCGGGCGTCGCCATCGGGCCCGCGACGCAGCTGGCCGCCGACCTGGGCTTCAGCCGCATGGACGCGGAGGACGTCGCGCTGCTGATCGCGGCGCGCTGTCAGGGCCGCATCCCCACCGCGCACGACCTCGACGAGCTGGACGAGTCGGTGCGCACGGTCGAGGACCTGCTGAGCTTCCTGCACCCGTTCGTCGCGGTGCCGATGGCCGCCTGAGCGGCGACTTCACGGAAGTGCACGGGACGGGGAGGCCTCGCGGCCTCCCCTTCGTGCGTCCGGCCCGGTAGCCTTGCCGGCGTGACGTCCCGACCCGCCCCCGCCCTCGCGCTCGCCGCCCTGCTCGCCGGCGCCGCCGCACCGCTGGCCGCACCGCTGGCCGCGCAGCCCGCCGCGCTCGTCCCCGTCGACGACCCCACCTACGCCCTGCTCGACGAGCTGGCGGCGCTGGTCCCCGTGCGCGGGATGGTCACCGGGCTGCGCCCCTACTCGCGGCGCGAGGTCGTCCGGCTGA
>CBHYLO010000350.1:0-5337 GCA_966128675.1 uncultured bacterium
CGTTCACGCGATGTTGGGGCGCGGCTCCAGCGCGGGCCGCGGCGCGGGCTCCGCGCCCGCCTGCAGCCCGCGGTAGCGCGCGCCCAGCCAGAACGCGAGCGCCAGCCACGCCGCCGACAGCGGCACCATCGTCCACGCCAGCCCGGAGAGGCCGAAGCCCAGCCACGCGATGAGCGTCGCCGACCAGGCGCCCACCTGGTCGCCCAGCCGGTAGACGAAGGTGTCGTTGAAGTTCTTCGACTTGTACTTGTCGGTGCGCGGCAGGACCGTGTACAGCACCTCGCGGGCGGGCCGCTGGATCGCGAAGTTGCCGACGCGCCGCAGCACCTGCAGGATGACGACGGCGGACAGCACCGGCGCGATGCCGATGGTGGCGAAGCCCAGCAGGCTGACCGCCGGCAGGAACGCGAGCCCGACGCCGACGCCGAGCCAGCGCAGCACGCGGCCCGTCAGGAACACCTGTGCCACGAGCGTCAGCGCGTTCACCAGCAGGTCCACGTTGGCGAAGAACTGCGTGCGCCCGGCCGAGTCGGCGCCGAACGTCTCCTTGGCGATCTGCGACTGCTGGAAGTACAGGAAGGTCGACGAGATCGTGAAGAAGAGCATCACGACCGCGATGCCCAGCAGGTACGGCGACGCGAGCACGTGCCGCACGCCGTCCGCGACGCCGCCGCCGATCACGGCGTCCTTCGCGTCCGCGGGCGCCGCGACCGCCGCGCGGTCGCGCTCCCCCTCGGCCACGTCGGCCTGCGCCGCGGCCGCGAGCTCCGGCTCGCGCGTCTCGAGCGCGCGCGCCGCCCACGCCGCCGCCTCGAGGAAGAGGCCGGAGACGAGCAGCAGGTTCGCGGCGCCGAGCGTGCCCGCGAGCGCGGAGGTGATCGAGCTGCCGAGGATGGAGCCGAGCGTGCCGCCGACCGCGATCACGCCGAACAGGCGCCGGCTCTGCGCGGGCCGGTACATGTCGGTCGTGAACGACCAGAACACCGACACCACGAACAGGTTGAAGACGCTCGTCCAGATGAAGAACGCGCGTCCGATCCACACCGCGCGCGCGGGGTCCGGCGTGTCGCCGCCCGCCGCGCGCAGCAGCAGGTAGAAGATCACCAGGTTCGCGATGAAGAACCGGTAGGTGAGCGCGACGAACCGGCGGCGCGTCATCCGCGCGACGATCCACGTGTACAGCGGGTGCAGCAGCAGCATCCCCGCCAGCGTGCCGGTGAACAGCCACGCCAGGTTCTCCACGCCGCCCGCGACGCCCATCTCGTCGCGGATGGGGCGCAGGATGTAGTACGCGGTGAGGACGAGGAAGTAGTAGGCGCACGACCAGAGCAGCGCCTTCCCCTCGCCGGCGCGCGCGCCGATGGCGCGCGCGAGCGCGTTGTCGCTCGCGCCCACGTGCACGCCCGCGCTCACGCGTCCTCCACCAGCGCGGCCATGCGGCGGCGCGTCGCGGCGTCGGGCATCGGGCCGCGCGCGGCGCCGAGGTTGTCCGTCAGGTACTCGAGCTTCGCGGTGCCGGGGATCGCCACGGTGACCGCCGGGTGCGACACGACGTACTTGAGCGCGAACTGCGCCCACGTCGTGATGCCGATCGCCTTCGCCCAGTCGGGGAGCGGCTGCTTGCCGAGCTTCTCGAAGACGCGCCCGCGGCCGAACGGCAGGTTCGTGAGGACGGCGATCCCCTTCTCCGCCGCCAGCGGCAGGATGCGCTCCTCGACGCCGCGGTTGTCGATCGCGTAGTCCACCTGCACGACGTCCATCGGCTCGCGCTTCATGAAGTCCTCGAGCGCCGCGTACTGCCCGTCGGACGACGTCGTGACGCCGTAGTAGCGGATGCGCTTCGCCTGCTTCATCTCGCGCAGCACGGGGAGCATCTCGGGCACGCCGCCGAGGTTGTGGATCTGCAGCATGTCGATGCGATCCGTCTTCAGCTTGCGGAACGACGCCTCGATCTCGTCCTTCCCGGCCTGCACGCCCTGCCGGCCGCGCCCGACCTTCGTGGCGATGAAGAGCTGGTTCCGGTTCCCGACCTCCGCCACCAGGTCGCCGACGACGCTCTCGGCCTGGCCGTAGCTCGGCGCCGTGTCGATGAGGCGCCCGCCCAGCTTCGGCAGGTTGCGCACGACGTCGCGCAGCGGCGCGCGCTCGGCCTCCGTCGCGGCGGACTCGTAGCGGCGCGCCGTGCCGACGCCGATCACCGGGATCCGCTCGCCCGACGACGGGATGGGCTTGGAGACGAGCCCCTGCGCGACCAGCCAGTCGAGCGACGGCGTGAGCGACGACGCGGCAAGGCGGCCGGGATCGAGCGAGAGCGCGGCGCCCGCGCCCGCGAGGAGCTTCAGCAGGTCGCGGCGGCCGAGCGCGTCGGGCGCGGGGTCCGGCGAGTCGTTCGGGGGGCGACGCATGGCGGCAGGGGCGCGGGACGGCGCACGGTGTGGGACGTGCGGCGCGGCGCCCGTGCGCCCCGCGCCCGGCCGAGTGTACGCACGGCCGGGACGGAGCGTTATGCCCTGCGGTGTTCGCGTTCCGTCAGTCCACCGTCAGTCGACGGCGACCATCGCGCGCGCCACCGGCGCGGCGGCACGGCAGAGCGCGCGCAGCTCGACGTCGCTCAGCCCCTCCCACGCGTCGGGGATCGGGACGAGCCGGCGGCGCACGGTGCCCGCCTGGAAGGCGAGCCACGCCGCGGTGCGGGGCACGAGCGACGCGCGGGCCCGCGGGCTGCGGCTGCGGCGGTCCTCCCCGCGCCGGCGCTCGACCACGGGATCGGGCGCCGCCTCCCGTCGCCGATCGTGGGTGCGCCGCTCCGGCCGCGCGAGCGATCCCGTTCCCGGCCGGACCTCCCAGGCCGTCCACTCCGTACCCTGCTCGTCGACGAACGTCCGCATGCCCTACCGTCAGCTGGCTGGTCCCCTGCCGGCCCTGCGCGCGACGGCCCCGCCCGTCGCGCATCGGCCAGCGGGCGGGGGTGCACGCGACGTGCCCGCGAGCGTGCGCCACGTCACGGAATCGCCCGCGCCGCGGGGCGCGCCTGCCGCCGGTACGTCGTCTGCACGGCCGGGACGTCGTCGGGCGTCGGCTTGTCCCGGCCCGGTCGCAGCGCGAGCTTCCCGCGCGCTGCGTGGCTCGCCGTTCGCCGCCTCCCCGTCTCCGCCTCGATGCCCAGCGCCTCCGACCGTCCGCCGCGCGACCCGGTCCCGCCGGCCGCCCCCTCGTGGGCGGAGCGACTGGCCGCGCTGGAGGCGGACATCGCGCGCCGGCTGCGGCCCGTCTGCGCCGCGACGCCGCAGGCGGAGTTCGACGCGCTGGTGCGCCTGATGGCCGAGCGACAGCTCAAGTACCTGCTGCGCGAGCCGCGCTAGGCGTCCGGGACGCGGCGCTCAGCTCCCGTCGACGGCGGCGGCGCGGCCGGCCCCCGCGGTGGGCGCGCCGGGTCGGCGATGGGCGAGCTCGGCCTCGACGAGTCGGGCGACGAGCGTGCGGAGCTCGTCCTCGGGGATGTCGGGACAGACGGGGCGAACGCGGCGCGTCACTTCCTCCTGGAGCTCCGCGCGCGCGGGTCGTTGGACGGAATCATGCGCCGGGGAAAAGCAACGGGCGTACCTCCGCGCGGCGGCCCGCGCCGGGCGCGCGCGACCCGCGTGACGGCCCTCACGCGGAGGTGTCGCGCGCGCGCCGCATGGTGCGTGCGGGCTCGACGGGTACATTCCGGCCGTGGCGTCGCGCCGACTGGGGCGCGCGCCGGAACGCGCACGCCGCAGGGAGGACCGACCGTGAGAGCCGATCAGGAGCGGGGGCCGTCGTCGATGTCGCGCACGCGCGCGGTCGTGCGGACCGTGGTGCGCGACGCGCCGGCGCCGCTGACGCCCGCCGACATCCGCCACCTCGCGCAGCGGCACGACCCGTCGCTCAACGGCCTGATGGTCGCGATCGCGGTGGCCGACCTCAAGAGCGAGGGGAAGATCCGCGTGAAGGCGTGAACCCGCGCCGCCCCTGTGTTCGACGAGCCCCCGCCGGTCCCGCCGGCGGGGGCTCGCGCGTTCCGACGGATCCGGACGCCCCGCGCCGTGGCGTGCGCCCCACACTCCTGTGGGCGGCACATGACAGAACCGACGGGTTGCGGGCGGCCCTCTGCGCGTAAGTCGCGCATCGACAGCGACTTGGGCGCGGGCACGGCGAGTGCCATGGCAGAGGCCGACGACCGACCTGGCCATCGCCACTCCCCGAGCTCCCCGGACCGACCATGGGCACGATGCGCACCGCTCTGCGAATCACCGCCGCCGCCGCGCTCCTCCCCGCCCTCGCCGGCGCGCAGGAGCTCCAGTACACCGGCGAGCTCGCGGGCACGGGCTCCGGGCTCGGCGCGGTGCTGACCGTGCTGACCCTGAACAACACGCAGAACGTCTCCAGCGGCTGCGTCACGCCGACCGGCACCGACGGCTGCGGCTTCATCAACAACGTCGTGCAGGAGTCGTCGACGACGCGCCTGCTGTCCGAGATCGGCGGCCTCACGTCGACGCTCGGCACCGGGCTGCGCATCGTCGCCAACTTCAGCGAGCCCGCGGGCAACAGCGCCCAGGTCGACCAGCTGCAGCTGCAGCTGTTCGGCGGCGACGGCGCCGTGCTGTACACGGGGCACCTCGACACGCCGCGCGTCTTCGAGTCGTCGCAGACCGGCGTCGGCAACATCGGCTTCTCGTTCGGCCTCACCGCGGCCGCCGCGGCCACCTTCCAGGGCATCGTCGACGGCCTCGGCTCGACCGCGAACGTGCGCATCGGCCTGGGCGCGTCGCTGAGCGACGTGCAGGGCGGGCTGGACACCTTCTCGCTGGTGCGCGTGGACGGCGGCGGCACGGGCTCGGTCGTGCCGGAGCCCGGCACGTGGGCGCTGCTCGGCACCGGCCTGGTGGGTCTCGCCGGCATCGCGCGCCGCCGCCGCGCGCGCTGATCGACCGCGCTCCGCTCGACCGCGCGTTCCCCCACGCGCGCGAGACGACGAAGCCCCGCCGGCGTGCATGCCGGCGGGGCTTCGTCGTTTCAGAGCTTTCCAAGTAGCTGGGGCGGGGATCGAACCCGCGACCTCACGATTATGAGTCGTGCGCTCTCACCAGCTGAGCTACCCAGCCACGACCATTCGCCACGGTCTCCCGCGGCGAGCACACGAATCTAGCCGCTCCGGCCGCCGCAGGGAACCGGCCCGATCCCGGGGCCGCCGCGGCCGGACAAGCGAAACGGCCAGCCTTTCGGCTGACCGTTTCGCGAGTGGCGGGGGCGGGATTTGAACCCGCGACCTTCGGGTTATGAGCCCGACGAGCTACCAGGCTGCTCCACCCCGCG
>CBHYLO010000351.1:0-5336 GCA_966128675.1 uncultured bacterium
AGGAGCGCCTGCCGTCGCTGAAGGGGATCATGGCGGCGAAGAAGAAGCCGCTCGAGTCCAAGCCGGCGCAGCTCGGCAGCGCGGGCGTGACGGTCAGCAAGATGGAGCTGCCGCCCGAGCGCGCGGCGGGCCGCATCGTCGGCGAGGGCGCCGCGGCGGTGCCCGAGCTGGTGCGGCTGCTCCAGTCGGAAGCCAAGGTCCTCTGAGCCACGCGAGGGAATCACACAATGGCGAACGTGTTCGCATTCGTGGAGTCGCGTGGTGGCGACGTCCGCAAGGCAGGGCTGGAGGCGGTGGCGGCCGCGCGGCAGATCGCCGACCAGACGGGCGGCGGTGAGGTGCACGCGCTGCTCGCCGGCGCGCCCGGCGTCGCGGGGCAGGCGTCGCGGCTGGCCGAGGTGGGCGCCGACGTCGTGTACGTCGTCGAGCACGCGGGGCTCGCGCAGTACGACGCGGAGTCGCTCGCGGCGACGGCGGCCGAGCGCATCAGGGCGGGCGGCTATCGCGCGGCGGTGTTCAGCGCGACGGCGCAGGGCAAGGACCTGAGCCCGCGCGTGGCGGCCAAGCTGCGCGCGCCGCTGGCGCCCGACGCGACGGCCGTGGCGGTGGAGGGCGACGCGATCGTCATCCGCCACCCGATGTACACGGGCAAGGTGATCGGGTCGCTCGCGATCACGGCGTCGCCGGCGCTGCTGTCGGTGCGCCTGGGCGCGGTGCCGGCGCAGCCGAACGCGAAGGCCGGCCGCGTCGAGACGATCCAGCCCGCCGCCGATCCGGGCGCGTCGAAGGTGCGCGTGGTCGAGCTGCGCGAGGGGAACAAGGGGAAGATCGACCTCGGCGAGGCGCCGGTGATCATCGCCGGCGGGCGCGGGCTCAAGGCGCCCGAGCACTTCAGGCTCGTCGAGGAGCTGGCGGACTCGTTCGGCAACGCGGCCGTCGGCGCGACGCGCGCGGTCACCGACGAGGGGTGGCGCCCGCACTCCGACCAGATCGGGCAGACGGGGCGCGTGGTCAGCCCCGAGCTGTACGTGGCGGTCGGCATCTCCGGCGCCATCCAGCACCTGGCCGGCATGCGCACGTCCCGGACGATCGTCGCGATCAACAAGGACAAGGAGGCGCCGATCTTCAAGATCGCCGACTACGGCATCGTCGGCGACGTCTTCGAGATCGTGCCGGCGCTGACACAGGCCGTGCGCGCCGCGAAGGCCGCGCACTAAGTTGGAGCGGGCGGCGCGCAGGACGGCGCCGCCCGCTCGACTTTCGTCCCCCAGTCTCGCCTACCACCCGCTCGGAGTGCGCCCGTGACGACCGGGAACGTCGTGTTTCTCGTCATCCTGCTGCTGGCCGCGGCCTTCCTCGCGTACAACGCGCAGCGGCTGTATCGCTACATGACGATGGTCGGGAAGCCGGAGCACCGCCTCGACGATCCGGCGCGGCGCCTCTGGAACCTGCTGACGATCGGCTTCGCGCAGACCAAGATCCTGCGCGACCCGACGGCCGGCACGTCGCACGCGGCGGTGTTCTGGGGCTTCCTCGTCGTCACCGTCGGCACCGTCGAGGTGTTCGTCCAGGGCGTGTGGGACGGCTTCAGCTACGCGAGCTTCCTCCCCGCGCCGCTGTACGCGCTCTACGCGCTGTCGCAGGAGCTGTTCGCGCTGCTGATCCTCGCCGCGGTGAGCTTCCTGATCTACCGCCGGCTGGTGCTCAAGCCGAAGCGGCTGCAGGGCGACGTCGTGCACGGCACCGAGGCGGTGCTGATCCTGGCGACGATCGGGCTGCTGATGGTGACGCTGATCATCACCGGCACGATGGAGGCGATCTACGAGCCGGACGCGCCGTCGGGCTACGGGCGCCTCGTCGGCCACGGGCTGGCGCTCGCGCTCTCCGGCGTCGTGTCGCCCGACGGCGCGCACGCCGTCCGCGACGTCTCCTGGTGGACGCACGCGATCGCGGTGCTCGGCTTCATCAACTTCCTGCCGTACTCCAAGCACCTGCACGTGCTGGTGTCGCTCCCCAACGTGTTCCTCTCGAACACGAGCGGGCCGGGGACCATCGGCGCGATGCGGCCGATGAACCTGGAGGACGAGACGGCGGAGCAGTTCGGCGCCAGCGACGTCGAGCACCTGAGCTGGAAGAACCTGCTCGACGGCTACGCCTGCACGGAGTGCGGCCGCTGCACGGCGGCGTGCCCCGCGAACATCACGGGCAAGGTGCTCTCGCCGCGCAAGATCGTCGTCAACACGCGCCAGCGCCTGATGGAGAAGGCGCCGCTGGTGGTGGCGGACGTCGGCGAGTTCCGGCGGCCCACACTCGTGGAGGGCGAGGGCGCCGACGCCGGCTCGCCGACCGCGACCGCGGTGCTCGAGAACCGGCTCCTCGACAACTACATCACCGAGGAGGAGCTCTGGGCCTGCACGAGCTGCCGCGCGTGCGTGCAGGAGTGCCCGGTCTCGATCGACCAGCTCGACATCATCAACGAGTTGCGGCGCAACCTCGTGCTGATGGAGTCGCGCTTCCCGGAGGAGCTGCAGCCCGCCTTCCAGTCGATGGAGCGCAACGGCAGCCCGTGGGCGTTCAGCCCCGCGGCGCGCGAGGAGTGGGCCGAGGGGATGGACATCCCCACGATGGCCGAGGCGTTCGAGCGCGGCAGCCGGCCGGACCTGCTGTTCTGGGTGGGCTGCATGGGCTCCTTCGACGACCGCGCGAAGAAGATCACGGTGGCGTTCGCGCGCGTGCTGAAGGCGGCCGGCGTCGACTTCGCGATCCTCGGCCAGGAGGAGACGTGCAACGGCGACCCCGCGCGCCGCATGGGCAACGAGTACCTCTACCAGACGCTCGCGAAGGGCGCCATCGAGACGCTCGACCGCTACGAGGTGAAGACGGTCGTCACCTTCTGCCCGCACTGCTTCCACCAGATCGGCAACGAGTTCCCGCAGCTCGGCGGCGAGTACGAGGTCATCCACCACACGACGTACATCGAACGCCTGCTGCAGGAGGGCCGCGTCCCCCTCGACACCGACGAGGGCAGGCAGCTGACGATGGTCTACCACGACTCCTGCTACCTGGGGCGCTACAACGACGTCTACGACGCGCCGCGCGAGACGCTGAAGCGCGCGCTGCCGGTGGTGACCCTCGTGGAGCCGAAGCGCACGAAGAGCCGCGGCCTGTGCTGCGGCGCGGGCGGCGGCCGCATGTGGATGGAGGAGACGGCGGGCAAGCGCATCAACGTCGAGCGCACCGAGGAGCTGCTCGCGACGGGCGCCGAGGCGATCGCGGTGGCGTGCCCGTTCTGCATGACGATGATGACCGACGGCGTCACCGCGAAGGGGAGCGAGGTGCCGGTGCTCGACATCTCCGAGATCGTCGCGTCGCGGCTGGCCGCGGGCGCGCCGGCGGCGCTCGCCGGCGACTGAGCCCCGCGGCACGCAACCTGACGCAGGACCGAGCGGGCGGCCCCGATCCACGGCCCCGCCCGCTTCATCTTGGCGGAGGGGCGAGCGATGGCGGACGAGCAGGAGAAGGGACAGGGCCCGCGCGGCGACGTGCCGGCGCAGGACGGCCTCGGGCGCGACGCGGCGCACGGCGGCTCGACGCACGACACGACGGGCGGCTCGTACGGACGCTCGACCGGCCGGGCGGGGGACGACCTGAGCGCGTCCGCGGACGACGCGTCGTCGGCGGATCGCAGCGCGGGCGACGCGTCGGGGCGCCGGCAGGGGCTGGAAGGCCGCGGCTTCGACGCGGGCACCGGCTACGGCGGCGGCGGCAACGCCAGCGCCTACCGCAAGGAGAGCAGCTACGGCGGACAGGCTGGCTCGGGCGGGGCGCAGATCCCGCGCGGCACCGATGAGCACGCGGACCCGACCGGGATGCGGGACCGCGACGGCCGGCGGGCGGGCGGCAGCGACGACGCCGACGCGATCGATCCGGACGTGACGCCCGAGGTGCGCCGGCGCGATCCGTCGCACTGACCACCGGACGGGAGGCGGGTGGGCGGATGAGCAGTTCCGCCCATACCGCGCGCGGCGTGCGCCGTCGAGATTTCCCGGCGCCATGGCCGCCCCCCGCCTCCTCGTCGTCGAGGACAACCCCGACATCGCCGAAGGGCTCGAGGCGAACCTCACGTCCGAGGGGTTCGTGGTGGAGGTCGCGCGCGACGGCCGCGTGGCGCTCGCCGCCGTGCAGGAGGAGCGGCCAGACCTCGTGATCCTCGACCTCGGGCTGCCGCGCATGGACGGCTGCGAGGTGCTGGAGCGGCTGCGCGCCGACGGCGTCTGGTGCCCGGTGCTCATCCTGTCCGCGCGCGGCAGCGAGATGGACAAGCTGCACGGCTTCCGCCTGGGCGCCGACGACTACGTCACCAAGCCGTTCGGCATGCGCGAGCTGGTCGCGCGCCTCAACGCGCTGCTGCGCCGCGCCGCACCCGTCGCGGCACCCGTCGCTCCCGCCACGGAGCCGCCGGCGGAGGCCGACGTCGACGAGCTGCTCGCGCGCTTCGGCCTCACCGGCCGGCAGGTGGAGGTCGCGCGGCTGCTCGGCGAGGGCGTGAGCAACGAGGAGCTCGCGCAGCGGCTGGGGATCAGCCCGCACACCGCGCGCAACCACACGGAGCACGTCATGCGCAAGCTCGGCGTGGGCTCGCGCGCCCGGGTGGGGGCCCTGCTGCGTGGCGCCGGCGGCTGACCCGACGGGCGTGACGCCGGCGTCCGGCCTCGTGCGCCGCGCGCGTGGGTGGTGGGTGCGCCGGTGGCGCGTGTGGGTCGCGTCGCTCGCCGTCGTCGCCACGCTCACCGCCGTCGGCGCGGCGGCGCTGCAGCAGTGGATCGCCTGGCGCACGGAGGACGCGCTCGTGCAGCGCGCGCTCGTGCGCTCCGCGACGTACTCGGCGCGCATCTTCGACGACGGGATCCGCCGGCAGCTCGGCGACCTGCCGCTCCACGCGCTCGCGCCCGTGCTCGGCGCGCCCGCGTGGGGGCGGTCGGACGAGCCGCTGCCGCTCGCGGCGCTCGAGCGCCACCTGCGCACGACGCCCATGTGGCAGAC
Organism: uncultured bacterium; assembly: GCA_966128675.1. Classification (GTDB taxonomy): domain Bacteria; phylum Gemmatimonadota; class Gemmatimonadetes; order Gemmatimonadales; family Gemmatimonadaceae; genus Roseisolibacter. Next base: position 5,044 of record CBHYLO010000351.1, read on the forward strand.
GTTGCAGCACGACTCGGTGCTGGCGCTGGGCGTGGTGGACTACCGCGCGGGGCGCGGGCGCCGCATCGCGGTCCGCCGCGTCGGCCAGTCGGCCGATTCCGCCGACGCGGCCGCGGCGATCGCGCTGGTGACGGAGGGCAGCGAGCGGTGGCAGGACCTGAACACCACCGGCGCATCGTTCCGCGGCCCCGGCGCACAGCTCTACAACGTGCTGTGGGCCTGGCAGAAGGACGCGCGGGGCCGGCCGGTGGCGCTCGTGGCGCTCGTGGCGGACGCGCAGCGGCGCATCGGCA